>NZ_JOBX01000006.1:0-186508 GCF_000720645.1 Streptomyces sp. NRRL S-378 | reverse complement strand
GTGGTCGGGGGCGCGGTGGCCGCGGGGGTGCTCGTGGGGGCCGTGGGGTGCGGTACGCCGCCGGCGCCGCGGGCCGCGCCGGGGCCGGTCTCCGAACCGCACGCCCGGTCGGCGCAGCCGGGTACGGGAGGCGCGCCGAACCGGGGCGCCCCCACGCCCGAGCCGTCCTCCGCCCCGGCCTGCCCCGAGGGCGGGGTCCGGCTGGTCGAGACGGGCGGGGACGCGGCGATGGGGCTGCGGGTGGAGGGCTTCCAGCTGATCAACTGCGGTACGGGGGCGTACGTGCTGGAGGGTTACCCGCAGGTGGGGCTGCGGGACGGCCGCAACGAGCTGCTGGACGTCTCGGTGGAGCACGGCTCGGCGGGGATCACCACGGGGGTGCCGGACATCGACGCGGCGCCGCAGCGGGTGACGCTGGCGCCGGGGCAGGCGGCCGCCTGGTCGGTGGTGTGGCGCAACCTCGTCAACGATGCGGCGGTGCCGGCCACGACGGTGCCGGTCCTGGAGATCGAACCACGGCCCGGAGCGCCGCGGCTGTGGCTGCGGCCGGCCCGGCCGTTCGACCTCGGGAACACGGGGAGACTGGGGATCAGCGCCTGGACGGCGGTCGCCCGGTGATCGTCTGGCTCAACGGGCCCTTCGGTGGCGGCAAGACCCAGACAGCGTACGAGATGTGCCGACGGCTCCCCGGGAGCGTCGTGTGCGATCCCGAGCACGTCGGGTTCGGGCTGCACCGGATGCTGCCGCCCGCCCTGCGCGGGGACTTCCAGGACCTTCCGGCCTGGCGTCAGGGGGTGTTCGAGGTACTGGACCTCGCAGCGCGGCGGCATCCCGGCGCGGTGCTGGTGCCGATGACCGTCACGGAGCCGGTCTGCTTCGCGGAGACCGTGGGTCGGCTGCGGGAACGCGGCCACGACGTACGGCATTTCGCGCTGCTGGCGGAACGGGAGACGGTGCTGCGGCGGCTGCGCGAGCGGGGGCTGGGCCTGGGGCTGAAGCGGGAGAGCTTTGCCGTGGCGCGGCTCGACGGGTGTCTGGAGGCGCTGCGCGCGCCGGAGTTCGCCCAGCACCTGGCCACCGACGGGCTGACCGTGTCCGGGGTCGCGGACCGGGTGGCCGCCTCGGCCGGCCTGGACCTGACACCGGACACGGACGGCCCGCTGCGGGCCCGGTCCTGGCGGCCACCGGCGAGCCGCATCGGCAGCAGCACGTTCTGCTCGACGGTGAGGTTGGGCAGCAGGTTGAAGTCCTGGAAGACGAAGCCGAGCCGGCTGCGGCGCAGCTGGGTGAGCGCGTTCTCGCCCATGCCGGTGATCTCGGTCCCCCCGAGGCGGACGGAGCCCTCGGTGGGCAGGTCGAGTCCGGCGGCGCACTGGAGGAAGGTGGACTTGCCGGAACCGGAGGGGCCCATCACGGCGGTGAAGCTGCCGCGCGGAAGGCTGAGGTCGATGCCGCGCAGCCCGTGCACGGCGGACGCCCCGCGCCCGTAGGAGCGCCGTACGCCGCGCAGTTCCACGGCAGCGGCCGTGGGGGCCCGCTCCCCCGCCGCGGTGTTCGCGTCCGTCCGTCCGCCCGCGCCGTCGCAGTCCCCTGGTGTGCCGCCTCTCGGAGCCGTCCTGATCGTGGCACCGACGCTACGGATCACGGCGGGGCGGCGGCCATGGAGCGGCCCGGGGTCCTGCGGGTGGGGCTGGCCCCACCCCGGCTCCACCCCGAACCCGAACCCGAACCCGGACCCGGATCCGGCCCCGGCACGGCTTCAGGGGGAGCGGCGGATGAGGAGGAGGGCGCGGTCGTCGTTGACGTCCTTGGCGACCTTCTCGATCAGGTGCCAGGCCGCACCCTCCCAGCCGGCGGAGACGTAGCGGTCGGCTTCGCCGGTGAGGCGGTCGATGCCTTCGCTGATCTCCCGGTCGGCGGTCTCGACGAGGCCGTCGGTGAAGAGCATCAGGACGTCGCCGCGGCGGAGGTTGCCGCGGGCGGGGGTGAACTCGGCTCCGTCGTAGACGCCGAGCAGCGGGCCCTCGCCGGACTTCTCCTGCCAGCGGCCGGTGCCCGCGCAGAGCTGGAGGGCGGGGAGGTGACCGGCCGAGAGGAGTTCGTAGTCGCCGGTGTTCAGGTCCAGGACGAGGTGAATGGAGGTGGCGAAGCCCTCGTCCCAGTCCTGGCGGAGCAGGTATCCGTTGGCGGCGGGCAGGAAGCCGTGGGGCGGCAGTGCGCCGAGCAGTCCGCCGAAGGCTCCGGACAGCAGCAGGGCCCGGGAGCCCGCCTCCATGCCCTTGCCGGAGACGTCGGTCAGGACGATCTCCAGGGTGCGGCCGCCGTTGGTGCGGGCCGCGACCACGAAGTCACCGGAGAAGGACTGGCCGCCGGCGGGGCGCAGGGCCATCTCGCGGTGCCAGCCGCGGGGCAGGGCGGGCAGCTTGCTCTGTACGCGGATGCGTTCGCGCAGGTCGAAGAGCATGGTGCCGCCGCGCCGCCAGGGCACGCCGACGCGGCTGCGGAACTGCGCGATGAGCAGTCCGAAGAACCCGCAGGCGGCGACGACCAGGACGGTGCCGGGGGTGACCCGCGCCGGGCCCTGGGTGTAGGGGCCGAGTACGACGGCTTCGACGATCAGTGCTGCCGCGGAGGCGGCGTACAGGGCGAGGAGGCTGGCGGGCCGCAGCAGCAGTCCCCCGGCCACGATCGGCAGCACGAGCGCCGCCGGCGAGAACCAGACGGGCAGCATGATCGTGCCGCAGGCGATGGCGGGGACGGTGAGCAGCAGTCCGACGAAGGCGAGCCAGTCGGAGGCGTCGCCGCGGAAGTAGTCGACGGCGGATTTGCGCAGGGCGGTGCGGCCCCGGTGCGACCGCATGCGCATCCGGGCCAGAAAGGTCTCCACGCGTGCTCCGGCCATTGATTCGGGACCCTATCCATGCTGGCTGTGAATGCGCAGGGGTACCCCCGGACCGGAAGCCGCGAGGTGCCCGAAAACCTACCCGGTGGTGCGGAATGCCCTGGTAGGGATGGGCGCATGGCTCTGGAGATGCGCCCCTTGCCGGCCGATGGGCGGGATGCCCCCTACGGCCCCCTGCGACCCCCTGCCCCCGCTGTCCGCCTCAGCCCGCTTGGCAGCCCGGGCACCAGAAGAGGTTGCGGGCCGCCAGGTCCGCCGTGCGGATCTCGGTGGTGCAGATGTGGCAGGCCATGTTCGCCCTCCGGTACACGTACACCTCTCCGCCGTGGTCGTCGACGCGCGGCGGGCGGCCCATCACCTCCGGAAGGTGCTCGTCGCGCACGGTGTCGATGCGGTTGTTGCGCACGCCCTCGCGCATCAGTGCGGCCAGGTCCGCCCACAGGGCGTCCCACTCCGAGCGCCGCAGGTCCTTGCCCGGACGGTACGGGTCGATGCCGTGCCGGAAGAGGACCTCGGCGCGGTAGACGTTGCCGACGCCCGCGACCACCTTCTGGTCCATGAGCAGCGCGGCGACGGTCGTGCGGGAGCGGGAGATGCGGGCCCAGGCGCGGTCGGGGTCGTCACCCGGCCGCAGCGGGTCCGGGCCGAGCCGGTCGTGTATCGCCTTCTTCTCACCCTCGCCGATCAGCGCGCAGGCCGTGGGGCCGCGCAGGTCGGCGTAGTGGTCCGCGTTCAGCAGTCGCAGCCGGACCGTGTCGGTCGCGGGCGGGGCGGGGGCGCCGCCGAAGCCGAGCTTGCCGAAGAGGCCGAGGTGGATGTGGATCCACTGGTCCCCCTCGAACCCGAGGAAGAGGTGCTTGCCGTGGGCGTCGACACCGTCCAGGGTCCGTCCGTCGAGCAGGGCCGCGCTCTCGGCGAAGCGTCCCTGCGGACTGCTGACGGTGACCGGCCGCCCGGCGAACCGCTCGCCGTGGTCCTGGGCGAGGCGGTGGATCGTATGCCCCTCGGGCACGGCGGACTCCTCGGAGGAATGGAACGGCCGTGCCACCCCCGGCGGGAGCGGCACGGCCGGAAGCGGGATCAGCCCTGCGGGTGGTGGGCCGGGATCGGGGGGAGCTCGCCCGTCTGCTCGTAGGCGGAGAGCATGTCGATGCGGCGGGTGTGCCGCTCCTCGCCGGAGTACGGGGTCGCCAGGAAGGCCTCGATGAAGCTGACCGCCTCGTCCTGCGTGTGCATGCGGCCGCCGACGGAGATGACGTTGGCGTTGTTGTGCTCGCGGCCGAGCTGGGCGGTCTGGACGCTCCAGGCCAGGATGGCGCGCACGCCCTTGACCTTGTTCGCGGCGATCTGCTCCCCGTTGCCGGAGCCGCCGATCACGATGCCGAGGCTGCCCTCGTCCGCGGCGGTCTTCTCCGCGGCGCGAAGGCAGAAGGGCGGGTAGTCGTCCACGGCGTCGTAGATGTGGGGGCCACAGTCGACGGGCTCGTGGCCGTTGTTCTTGAGCCAGTCCACGAGGTGGTTCTTGAGCTCAAAGCCGGCATGGTCGGATCCGAGGTACACGCGCATGGGTCGAGTGTGGCACGAGGAGCCCCGACAGCCCGCAGCGGGTGTCGCGTAAGTCACTTCTAAAGCTCAAGTAAACCCAAAGAACGCAGATGGGACACGGCGGGACGTCGGTCCTGGAGGTTCGTCCCAACGCAACGATCCGGATTGAGGTCTTCCGTCCTGCGTTCATCTCAGGTTTGAATGCCGGGGCTCGCAACCCGAGAACCTAAGGATCCGTCCATGAGCTCCACGACGACCCTTCAGAAGGCAGGCGACCCCACCGGAAACCCCGGTGACGGCGGCCTGCCCTCCGACGGTCTGAAGGCCGGTCTCAAGAACCGCCACCTGTCCATGATCGCCATCGGCGGCGTCATCGGCGCCGGTCTCTTCGTCGGCTCCGGTGGCGGCATCGCCAAGGCCGGTCCCGCCATCCTGATCTCCTACGCCCTCGTCGGCGCCATGGTGGTCTTCGTGATGCGGATGCTCGGCGAGATGGCCGCCGCCAGCCCGAACTCGGGCTCCTTCTCCGCCTACGCCGACCGGGCGCTCGGCCGCTGGGCCGGCTTCTCCATCGGCTGGCTCTACTGGTTCTTCTGGGTCGTCGTCCTCGCGGTGGAGGCCACCGCCGGTGCCGCCATCCTGGAGAACTGGATCCCGGCCGTCCCGCAGTGGGCCTGGGCGCTGATCGTGATGGCGGTCCTGACCGTCACCAACCTCGGCTCGGTCGCCTCCTACGGTGAGTTCGAGTTCTGGTTCGCGGGCATCAAGGTCGTCGCCATCGGCGCCTTCGTGGTCATCGGCATGCTGGCCGTCTTCGGCGTCCTGCCCGGCTCCGACAACCCCGGCGCGGGCTTCGCGCACCTGACCGACACCGGCGGCTTCTTCCCCAACGGGTACGGCGCCGTCCTGACCGGTGTGCTGATGGTCGTCTTCTCCTTCATGGGCAGCGAGATCGTCACGCTCGCCGCCGGCGAGTCGGAGAACCCCCGCAAGGCGGTCACGCAGGCCACCAACTCCGTCATCTGGCGCATCGGCGTCTTCTACCTCGGCTCGATCTTCGTCGTGCTGACGCTGCTCCCCTGGAACGACAAGTCGATCACCGAGAAGGGCTCGTACGTCGCCGCCCTCGACTCGATCGGCATCGCGAACGCCGGCACGATCATGGAGGTCATCGTCCTGACCGCCGTGCTGTCCTGCCTGAACTCCGGCCTCTACACCGCCTCCCGCATGGCCTTCTCGCTCGGCGAGCGCGGCGACGCCCCCAAGGCGTTCGCCAAGGTCAACAAGAACGGTGTCCCGGTCGCCGCGATCCTCGGCTCCACGGTCTTCGGCTTCGTCGCCGTCTACTTCAACTACGCCTTCAAGGACACGGTCTTCAACTTCCTGCTGAACTCCTCCGGCGCCATCGCGCTCTTCGTCTGGCTGGTGATCTGCTTCACCCAGCTGCGGATGCGCGGGATCCTGGTCCGCGAGGCCCCGGAGAAGCTGACCGTGAAGATGTGGCTCTTCCCGTGGCTGACCTGGGCCACCGCCGCACTGATCATGTTCGTGATCGGCTACATGTTCGTGGACGACGCCAACCGCGAGGTGGTCACCCTGTCCACCCTGGTCGCCGGCTTGGTCGTGGCCGTCGGTGTGGTCCTGGACCTGCGCCGCAAGCGCGCCGCCGTCTAGGGCTGACCGCCCGATCGCGCCCCGTACACACGCCGGAGCCCGGCCCGCCTCGTCAGGCGGGCCGGGCTCCGGCGCTACGGGGGGGGGGGGACCGGGTCAGCCGCGGCGGCCGAGGAGCTTCCAGGCGGCCGGCAGGGCTCCCATCGCGAGGGCGGCCTTGAGGGCGTCGCCGACCAGGAACGGGGTCAGGCCCGCCGCGACGGCCGCGCCCAGGGACATCCCGGTGGCGGCCATCAGGTACGGCACGCCCACCGCGTAGATCACGGCGGAGCCGAGCGCCATCGTGCCCGCGGTACGCAGGACCGAGCGGTCGGCGCCACGCCGCGCCAGGGCGCCGACGACGGTGGCGGCGAGCACCATGCCGAGGACGTAGCCGAAGGAGGCGCCGCCGGCCCCGGAGGTCCCGCCCGCGAACCACGGCACGCCGGCCATGCCGACCACGGCGTACAGCGCCAGCGAGAGGAAGCCGCGGCGGGCCCCGAAGGCGGTGCCGACGAGCAGCGCGGCGAAGGTCTGGCCCGTGACGGGGACCGGGGAGCCGGGGACCGGCACCGCGATCTGCGCGGCGATCCCGGTCAGGGCGGCACCGCCGACGACGAGCGCGATGTCGCGCACGCGGCTCGCGGGCAAAAGGTCGGCGAGGACGGCGCCGGGCCGGAGGGAGACGGAAGCAGTGCTCATGAGGTGGCTCCGCACAGTGGTGGGGGTCGGGACGATCACCGACGTTAGTGCGGGGTCCGCAGCCGCCCCACCGCCGCCCGGAACAAAGCCCCGCTCCCCCTGTTGGTGGGGACCGGACAAAGCCCACCCCTCTGATCAGTGCGGCGTGATCCTCGTCACGAGCAACATCCGACAACACGTCCGTTTTGCACGGACGACCGCCACTCAGCGAGACTGTTGGATCCTGCCAAGCCAATGGCGGAGTCCTCACCACCGCTGGGCCGAACGAGAGTACGAGCACTCCTCATGCGTGAGCGCCTGCCAGACGCACCTCCCACGACGGGCGACCTGCCCGCGGAACCCCTCAGCCACAGCCTGAAGCAGCGCCACCTGACCATGCTGGGGCTCGGCGGCGTGATCGGCGCCGGCCTCTTCGTCGGCTCCGGCGCCGGCATCGGCATCGCCGGTCCCGCGATCATCTGCTCCTACCTCCTCGCCGGCGTCCTCGCGATGCTGGTGATGCGCGCGCTGGGCGAGATGTCGGCCGCGATGCCCGCCTCCGGCTCGTTCTCCGTCTACGCGGAGCGGGCGCTCGGCCGCTGGGCCGGTTTCTCGGCGGGCTGGCTGTACTGGTTCCTGCTGGTCGTGGTGCTGGCCGTGGAGGCCACCGGCGCCGCGAAGATCGCGAACGGCTGGGTGCCCTCGGTCGACCAGTGGGTCTGGGTGCTGCTCTTCATGGTGGTCTTCACCGTGAGCAACCTGGCGGCGGTGAAGAACTTCGGCGAGTTCGAGTTCTGGTTCGCCGCCCTCAAGGTCGGCGCGATCGTGCTCTTCCTGATCCTCGGCACCCTGGCGATCTTCGGCGTGCTCCCGGACACGGATCCGGTCGGCATGGCCAACCTGACCGGCCACGGCGGCTTCTTCCCCGAGGGCTTCGGCGGCGTGGTCGCGGGCATGCTGGCCGTCATCTTCGCCTTCGGCGGCCTGGAGGTCGTCACCATCGCGGCCGCCGAGTCCGACGACCCGGCCCGCTCGGTGTCCCGCGCGGTGCGCAGTGCCGTGTGGCGCATCCTCTTCTTCTACGTCGGCTCGATGGTCGTCATCGTGACCCTGCTGCCGTGGGACTCGCTGGAGCCGGGGCAGAGCCCGTACGTCGCCGTCCTGGACTCCATCGGCATCCCCGGGGCCGGCCAGATCATGAACATCGTGGTGTTCGTGGCCCTGCTGTCGGCGCTGAACGCGAACCTGTACGGGTCCTCGCGCATGATCTTCTCGCTCGCCGAGCGCGAGGAGGCGCCGAAGTCGCTGCTGAAGGTCTCGGGCGGTGGCGTGCCGCGCCGCGCCGTGTTCGCCTCGGTGGCCTTCGGCTTCGTCTCGGTGGTCCTCAACCTGCTGTGGCCGGACACGATCTTCCTCTACATGCTCAACGCGGTCGGCGCCGTCCTGCTGTTCGTGTGGGCGCTCATCGCGGTCTCGCAGCTGAAGCTGCGCCGCCGGATCGAGCGGGACATGCCCGAGCGGCTGGTCCTGCCGATGTGGCTGTTCCCGTACGCCACCTGGGCCGCGCTGGCCGGAATGGCGGCGGTCCTGGTGCTGATGCTGTTCGACGACTCCGCGCGCCCGCAGCTGCTGTGGTCCACGGGCGCCGCCCTGCTGGTCCTCGCCGTGGCGGGCGTCCGCGAGCTGCGGGAGCGCCGCAGCCCGAAGACCTGACCGCCCGCCGGTCCTCGGCCGCTGTCCACGGCCCACCCGCGAAGGCCCCCGCGCACCCGGCGCGGGGGCCTTCGCGGGTCAGGTGCGCAGGTACGAGGCTCCGTTGACGTCGAGCACGGTGCCCGAGCTCCAGCGCGCCGCGGGCGAGGCCAGGTGCAGCACGGCGGCGGCGACCTCCTGCGGCGTGCCGACCCGGCCGAAGGGGCTCTGCGCCCGGATCCGCTCGCCCTCCTCCCCTTCGAGCCGCCCGGCGACCCGTTCGGTGGCCACGAAACCGGGCGCCACGGAGGCCACGGCGATGCCGTGGGGGGCCAGGGAGACGGCGAGGGACTGCCCGAGCGCGTGCAGGGCCGCTTTGGTGGCGCCGTAGGCGGGGTGGTCGGGCTCGCCCCGGAACGCCCCGCGCGAGCCGATGTTGACGACGCGGCCCTCCCGTCGGCCGTCGATCATGCGGCGGGCGACGCAGTGGGTGAGGTTGGCAGGGGCGAAGAGGTTGACGGCGGCCGTAATGCGCCAGGCCTCCTGCCAGTCGGCGTACGAGGTGGTGGGCAGCGGGTGCGCGAGCATCACGGCGGCGTTGTTCACGAGGACGTCGATGCCCCCGAGGGCCTCCTCGGTCTCGGCGGCGAGGGCCTCCACGCGGGCCGGGTCGCCGAGGTCCGCCGTGACGAGGACGTGGCCCTCGCCCGGGAGGTCCGCGAGGGTGCGCTCGGCGTCCGCCTGCCGGGACGTGCAGTGCACCGCGACCCGGTCCCCCTGCTCGGCGAAGGCGGTGGCGACGGCCCGCCCGATCCCCCGGGAGGCCCCGGTGACGAGCACCCCCCGGCCCGTGGCGGCCAATTCCCTTACGCCGTGGTCCATTCGGTCGCCCCTCGTTTCCTGTCGTCGCGTCACCCGCGCCCTGTCGGCAGCGTACGGGTGTGATCACGGCCGGTCATTCGACTGTCCGAATATCGGACGCCGACCATCCGAAGATCGGACAGGGGTGAGACTGGGGCACCTCATCACGTCCCCCCGTACAACCGGACAGGCACACCCGCAATGAGCCAGAGCACCCTGACACCGCCCGAAGCACCGCGGACCGACGCCGGATCCCCGCTCGGCAACGGCCTCAAGCAGCGCCACCTCTCGATGATCGCCCTCGGCGGTGTCATCGGCGCCGGACTCTTCGTCGGCTCCGGAGCCGGCATCGCCGCGGCGGGCCCCTCGATCGTGCTCGCCTACGCCGCGTCCGGACTGCTCGTCATGTTCGTGATGCGGATGCTCGGCGAGATGTCCGCCGCCAACCCCGCCTCCGGCTCCTTCTCGGTGCACGCGGAGCGGGCGATCGGTCCGTGGGCCGGGTTCACCGCCGGGTGGATGTTCTGGACGCTGCTGTGCGTGGGCGTGGCCATCGAGGCCATCGGGGCGGCGCACATCATGGCGGGCTGGTTCCCGGGCACCCCGTCGTGGATGTGGGTGCTGGTCTTCATGGCGCTGTTCTGCGGCTCCAACCTGGCCGCCGTCTCCCACTTCGGCGAGTTCGAGTTCTGGTTCGCCGCCCTCAAGATCGGCGCCATCGGCCTCTTCCTGGGCCTCGGCGTGCTGGCCGTCCTCGGCCTGCTCCCCGGCACCGGCGCGCCCGGTACCGCCAACCTGCTGCACGACGGCGGCTTCCTGCCCAACGGGGTCGACGGCCTGCTGGTCGGATTGCTCGCCTCGGTCGTCGCGTACGGCGGACTGGAGACGGTCACCATCGCGGCCGCCGAATCCGAGGACCCGGTCAAGGGCGTGGCCAGGGCCGTGCGGACCACCATGTGGCGCATCGCCGTCGTCTACGTCGGCTCGATGCTGGTCATCGTGACCCTGCTGCCGTGGAACGACCCGAAGGTGACCGAGCAGGGACCCTACGCGGCCACCCTGGACCACCTGGGCATCCCGGCGGCCGGTGAGATCATGAACGTGGTCATCCTGATCGCCCTGCTGTCCGCGATGAACGCCAACATCTACGGCTCCTCCCGCATGGCCCACTCGCTCGTCTCGCGCGGCCAGGGCCCCAAGGCGCTGGGCAAGGTCACCGGCCGCGTGCCGCGCCGGGCGGTGCTCGCCTCCTCCGGCTTCGGCTTCGTCACCGTGCTGCTGTCGTACTGGTACCCGGACACCCTGTTCGCCTGGCTGCTGAACATGGTCGGCGGCGTCATCCTCGTGGTCTGGGGCTTCATCGCCGTCTCGCAGTTCGTGCTGCGCCGCCGGCTGGAGCGCGAGGCCCCGGAGAAGCTCGTCGTGCGGATGTGGGGCTTCCCGTACCTGACCTGGGTGGCGCTGGCCGGGGTGGCCGGGGTCCTGGTGCTGATGGCGCTGGGCGAGGACACCCGGGTCCAGGTGATCTTCACGGGCGGACTCACCGTCGCCCTCGCCGCGACCGGATACCTGCTGCAGCGCAGGGCGCCCGCCGCCCGCTGACGCCCCTCGACCGCAGGTGGGCCCCGTGCGAACGCACGGGGCCCACCTGCGTTGTACAGAGGTGACCCTTACGTGTGAGGCGGAATAGATACTGCTAGCGTGCAGTTGCGCATTGATTGCAATAAGCGATTGGCACGCCGAGGGGACCGGATAACACGCATGGCCATCTACACGCTTCCTGAGCTTCCGTACGACTACGCGGCGCTGGAGCCGGTGATCAACCCGCAGATCATCGAGCTGCACCACGACAAGCACCACGCGGCCTACGTCACGGGCGCCAACAACACGCTGGAGCAGCTGGCGGAGGCGCGCGACAAGGAGAACTGGGGCGCGCTCAACGGCCTCGAGAAGAACCTCGCGTTCCACCTCTCCGGCCACATCCTGCACAGCATCTACTGGCACAACATGGCCAGCCCGAAGACCGGTGAGGGCGGCGGCGAGCCCACCGCGGCCGACGGCCTGGGCGACCTGGCCGACGCGATCACCGAGTCCTTCGGATCCTTCGCGAAGTTCAAGAAGCAGCTGACCTTCGCGTCCTCCGCGACCCAGGGCTCCGGCTGGGGCGTGCTCGCGTACGAGCCCGTCAGCGGCCGCCTGGTCGTCGAGCAGGTCTACGACCACCAGGGCAACGTGGGCGTGGCCAGCACCCCGATCCTGGTCTTCGACGCCTGGGAGCACGCCTTCTACCTGCAGTACAAGAACCAGAAGGTGGACTTCATCGAGGCGATGTGGAACGTCGTCAACTGGCAGGACGTCTCCAAGCGGTACGCCGACGCCAAGGCCAACACCCCGCTGCTGATCCCCGTCAAGGGCTGATCGCACCCCCGAGCCCGTCCGCCTCGTGATCGTCTTCTCACCCTTCACCGGCGGGCGTGTCCAGCAGAAGACCCCCGTGAGGACGTGACTCACGGGGGTCTTCTGTGTCTTCGCCGTACGGGCTACTCGAAGGAGGGTCCCTTGGTGCGGGTGCGCTTGATCTCGTAGAAGCCGGGCGTGGAGGCGACGAGCAGGGTGCCGTCCCACAGCCGGGCCGCGGCCTCGCCGCGCGGGGTCGGGGTGACCACCGGACCGAAGAAGGCGACGTCGCCCTCGCCGTCGGCGCCCGGGACGGAGATCACCGGGGTGCCGACCTCCTGGCCCACGCGGTCGATGCCGTTGTTGTGCGAGGCCCGCAGCACCTCGTCGTACTCGTCGGAGTCGGCGTACGCGAGCAGTTCGGCCGGCAGGCCGACCTCGGCCAGAGCCTCGGCGATCACCTCGCGGGTCGGGCCCTTGTCCTCGTTGTGGATGCGGGTGCCGAGCGCGGTGTAGAGCTTGCCGGTGATCTCGTCGCCGTGCTTCTGCTGGGCCGCTATGACGACGCGCACGGGTGCCCAGCCCTTGGGGCCGAGCAGCTCGCGGTAGACCTCGGGCAGCTCGTCGAGCTTGTTCTCGTTGAGGACGGCGAGGCTCATCACGTGCCAGCGCACCTCGACGTCGCGGACCTTCTCGACCTCCAGCATCCAACGGGACGTCATCCAGGCCCAAGGGCAGAGCGGGTCGAACCAGAAGTCGACCGGGGTCTTCTCGCGCACCTGGGTCTCGGTCATGTCTCTCCTCGGTGTCGGTCTCAGGCGGGAAAAGGGCATCAACGGCGCATGTCCTCCGGGGCCAACCAGGACACCGTCGCCCGCATTCCCCTCGTGCGAGGATTCGACCCAAGAACGCGATCACGCACGAAGGAGTGCAGGTGCCCGGAGAGAATCTGTCCCGCGAGGAGGCCCGCGAGCGGGCCGAGCTGCTGTCCGTCGACGGGTACGAGGTCGTCCTCGACATCAGGTCGGCGGTGGACGAGGCCGAGCCGGCAGAGGGCCCGCGGACCTTCCGTTCGGTGACGACGGTCCGTTTCCGGGCCGCGGTCCCCGGCGGCGCCACCTTCGCGGACCTGATCGCCCCTTCGGTGAACTCCGTCACCCTCAACGGGCGGGCGCTGGACGTGGCCGCCGTCTTCGACGGGTCGCGGATCGCCCTGGCCGATCTCGCCTCCGAGAACGTCCTGGTGGTCGACGCGAACTGCGCCTACAGCCGGACGGGCGAGGGCCTGCACCGCTTCGTGGACCCGGAGGACGGCGAGGTCTACCTGTACACGCAGTACGAGCCGGCCGACGCCCGGCGCGTGTACGCGAACTTCGAGCAGCCGGACCTGAAGGCGCCCTACCGCTTCGAGGTGACCGCGCCCGAGGGCTGGCAGGTGTGGAGCAACGGCGCCGAGGAGTCCCGCGAGGGCTCCGTGTGGCGGTTCGCCGAGACCGCGCCGATCTCCACGTACATCACCTGCGTGGTGGCGGGGCCCTACCACTACGTGACGGACACCTACACCCGCGGGGACCTGACCATCGCGCTGGGCGCGATGTGCCGCAAGGGGCTGGCCAGGCACTTCGACGCGGACGACATCTTCCTCGTCACCAAGCAGGGCTTCGACCTCTTCCACGAGATCTTCGACTACCCCTACCCCTTCGGGAAGTACGACCAGGCCTTCGTGCCGGAGTACAACCTGGGCGCCATGGAGAACCCCGGGATGGTGACCTTCCGGGAGGAGTACATCTTCCGCGGCAAGGTCACGCAGGCCTCGTACGAGCGGCGCGCGAACGTGATCCTCCACGAGATGGCGCACATGTGGTTCGGCGACCTGGTCACCATGAAGTGGTGGGACGACCTGTGGCTGAAGGAGTCCTTCGCGGACTTCATGGGCTCCTTCGGACTCGTCGAGGCCACCCGCTTCGACCAGGCGTGGGTGACCTTCGCCAACAACCGCAAGGCATGGGCCTACCGCGCCGACCAGCTGCCGTCCACGCACCCGATCACGGCCGACATCCGTGACCTGGAGGACGCGAAGCTGAACTTCGACGGCATCACCTACGCCAAGGGCGCGGCCGTGCTCAAGCAGCTCGTCGCCTACGTCGGCCGGGAGGCGTTCCTGGAGGGCGCACGCCGCTACTTCAAGGCCAACGCGTACGGGAACACCACGCTGGACGACCTGCTGTCGGTGCTCGGCGAGGTGTCCGGACGGGACATGACCGAGTGGTCGCGGGCCTGGCTCCAGACGGCGGGCGTGAACGCGCTGACCCCGGTGGTGACCTACGACGCGGCCGGGCGGATCACCGAGCTCGCGGTCGTGCAGGAGGGCGACGAGCTGCGGCCGCACCGGATCGGCGTCGGCCTGTACCGGCTGGAGCCGGACGGTGCGCTGGTCCGCTACGCGCGGGCCGAGGCGGACGTCTCCGGCGCCCGTTCGGTGATCGCGGAGCTGGCCGGGCAGGACCGGCCCGACCTGGTCCTGGTCAACGACGAGGACCTCACCTACTGCAAGATCCGCCTGGACGAGGGTTCGCTGGCCACGCTGCGCGCGCACCTGGGCGATCTGACGGATCCGCTGGCGCGGGCGCTGAGCTGGTCGGCGCTGTGGAACCTGACGCGGGACGGCCTGATGCCGGCGCGCGACTTCGTCTCGCTGGTCCTGGCGCACGCCGGCCGGGAGACGGACGTCGGCGTGCTGCAGCAGCTGCACGCGCAGGCACAGACCGCGGTCACCCACTACATGGCGCCGGACCGGCGCGAGCAGGGCGGCCGGGACCTGGCGGCGGGCGCGCTGCACGAGCTGCGGGTGGCGGAGCCCGGCTCGGAGGGCCAGCTGACCTGGGCGCGGTTCTTCGCCGCGAGCGCGGCGACGGAGGGCGACTTCCAGCTGCTGGTGGGGCTGCTGGAGGGGTCGGCGCGGATCGACGGGCTCGACGTGGACCAGGAGCTGCGCTGGGACTTCCTGCTGCCGCTGGCCGCGCACGGGGCGGTGGACGAGGGCGTCATCGCCGCCGAACTGGCCCGGGACGACACCGCGTCGGGCAAGCGGCACCAGGTCCGGTGCCTGGCGGCGCGCCCCTCGCAGGCGGTGAAGGACCAGGCGTGGGCTGCGGTGGTCGAGTCGGACGCGCTGTCCAACGCGCTGGTGGAGGCGACGATCGCGGGCATGCAGCAGCCCTCGCAGCGCGGCCTGCTGGCCACGCACGCGGGCCGCTACTTCGAGGTGATCGAGCGGGTGTGGGCGGACCGGTCGATCCAGATCGCGATGGACATCGTGAAGGGGCTCTACCCCTCGCTGCAGGGTGACTCCGCCACGCTGGAGGCCACGGACGCGTGGCTGGCCGGGCACGAGGACGCCGCCCCGGCCCTGCGCCGCCTGGTGCTGGAGTCCCGCGACGACCTCGCCAGGGCCCTCGCCGCGCAGCGGTGCGACGCGGCGGCCGGCTGACCGACCCGGGCTCTGGCCGGACCCGGTCCTCGAACGCCGGACGGGCTGGAAGAACCAGCCTCGTCGGTGTCCGAGGCGCGGGGTCCGGGCAGAGCCCTGGTGCCGGGGCCGCAGCGCCGCAGGCTATCGGCAGTCGAACGCCCGTACTTTAGCCCCAGCTTGTCCGGATTTGCCGACGAGCGTGTAACAGGGGTTAGCAAGGCCATGGCCTGAGGGAATCACCGCGTCATGAACCACAACGCACCCCTCCCCCTCGCCCACCTCACCGGCAACCGCCCCCGCGTGCTGACCCTCGCACAGCTGCGCGAGCACGGCGTGAGCGCCTCCGAGGCCGCCGGGCGGCCCTGGCAGCAGATCCTGCCCGGCGTGTTCCTGCTCCACTCCGGGCCGGCGACCAGCGAGGAACGGCTGCACGCCGCGCTGCTGTACGCGGGCCGGCGCGGCGGGGGCGAGGCCATGATCACCGGGCTGGCGGCCCTGGCCCTGTACCGCTTCGCCTCCGCGCCCTCGTTGCTCGCCCTCCCGCACATCGACGTGCTGGTGCCGGGCATCCGGCGGCTCCGGTCCACCGGTGACGTGCGGATCGTGCGGGTGCACGCCGCGCCCCGGTCCCAGGAGGTCACCGGCCTGCCCGTCGCGCCCGTCGCCCGGGCGGTCGCCGACGCCGTCGCGCAGCTCTCCGATGCCGGCACCGTACGCCGGCTGCTGAGCGAGGCCGTCCGCAGCGGGCACTGCGAACCGGGTGCCGTCGTAAGGGAGCTGACGGTGGCCCGGCTGCTGAACCGGCCGCACGTGGTCGACGCCGTCGAGTCCCTCCTGGCGGAGGGCCGGGCCATCGCCGAGGACCGGCTGTACCACCTCGTGCGGGGCTGCGAACTCCCCGACCCCGTCTGGAACGTGGACCTGCGGATCCCCGGCGGGCCGCATCTGGGCGGGGTCGACGCGTACTGGCCCGAGCACTCCGTGGCCGTGGAGATCGACACCCGTGTCCCGCGCCAGGGCGAGGACGAGGAGTGGTCCGAGTGCGTGCGCAAGCGCGAGACGCTGGAGCGGCTCGGGGTGACCGTCCTTCACATCACCCCGCGCAAGCTCCGCGACTGGCCCGAGCAGCAGGCCGCGGTCATCCGCACCGCCCTGACGGCCTCGGACGTCCGGGAGCCCGCCGCCTACCTGGTGGTGCTCCCCAGGTGAGGGGAGTACTCCGGGGTGCTCCACAGCAGCCGCCCCGGATGCACCCCCTCCACCACCGACTCCACGCGGAAGCGGGTGCGGCGGCCGCCGTCGGGCGCGAACTCCGTCCGGGCCCGGCCGCTGAGCTGGAGGACGGCCCCGCTCTCCCAGTCCGGGAAGAGCAGCCCGGCCCGCGGGTCGGTCATCAGGTTCCCCAGGGTCAGGAACATCGCGTTCCCGGCGTAGTCCGGCCAGGCCAGCTCGACCGGGGAGAGCACCTCCACGAAGCCCGGCAGGCCGCCGCGGTGGCTCGCGTCGACACCGTCCCCCTCCGCCGTGGTGGCGACGAAGAAGGTGTCGGCGCCCCGGACGGTCCGCACCTGGCCGGGGGTGAGCGCGTCCCCGCGGCGCACCACGCCGGCCCCGTCCGCGACCAGCTCCAGCGGCTGCCGCTTCTGCAGGTACTTCGGGCAGTTGGCGAAGACCTGCTCGGCCTCGACGGCGAAGCCCCGCGCGGTGGCCGTGAGGGTTCCGTTCAGCCGCATCCGGCGCCGGGTGCGCGGATCGAGCGCGATGGTCCCGACCCGGGTCCCGGCCGTGGCCAGCGCCCCGGCGAGCGGGTCGCCGGCGGGCGGACCGCCCGTGACGGCGACCCGGTGCGCCCCGGTGGCCCGTACGAAACCGGGCGGCCCGGTGAGCAGGGAGGCCCACATCCGGCCGGCGCCGTCGGCGGCCCCGACGACCAGGTGCGGCTGGAGTTCCAGGAAGGCCGCTGCGACGTCGCGGATGTCCGTACCGATCGAGCGGCCGACGTGCTCGGCCGGCCCGCGCACGCCGACCCGCTCCTGCACCGCCAGCGACCCCCAGTGGTAGACGCTGCCCATTAGAAGAACCCGCAGGTCGGCGCCCCCGCAGTGGGAGCGGGGGCATCCTCGGCGCCGGTCGGCACGGAGATCTCCAGGCGGGTGCCGTCGGGGTCGTGGAAGAAGATGCCGCCGGAGGCCGCTCCCTCGCCGTGGGCGACGACGCCCTCGTGGGCGAAGTCGACGCCGAGGCCGCGCAGCCGCTCCTCGTACGCGCGCACCTCCTCGATGGCGCCGGCCGAGAACGCCAGGTGGTGCAGTCCGGCCGCGGCCGGTGCGAAGGCGCCGTCGGCCTGCTGCCAGAGCGTGAGGACGAGCTCGCCGTCCCGGCCGAGGAAGGCGTAGCGGCGGTCCTCCTCCTTGCCCTCCCCCAGCACCTGGAAGTCGAGGGCGTCCCGGTAGAAGGCGAGCGAGCGCTCCAGGTCGGTGACGTTCAGGCCGACGTGTCCGGTGCGGAGCTTGCTGATGACGGTGGTCATGACGGGTCCTTCCCCAGAGGCCGTTCAACGAGTTCTAACCTTCTAAATCCAATTTAGAGGTTAGAGCAGGGGACGTCAACCACTCACGTACCCTTGAGGGGTTAGCGAGCGAGGAGACGGACATGACGACGGCGGACCCGCGGCCCCTGACCGGGGAGCCGATCGCCCTCGACCTGCTGAACACCCGCTGGATGCAGGAGGGCGAGCCCCTCGACCTCTTCGCCGGGGCCTTCGGACTGAGCCGGGTCGAAGGGCTCGCGGTCTGGCTGGAGTCCGCCGGGCTGGCCGGCCGCTTCCGGGCCGACGCCTCGACCCTCGTCCACCTGATGACCGCCCGCGAGGCACTCGCCCGGGCGGTCGCCGACCCCGCCGACGAGAGCGCGCGCGCCCTGGTGGACGCCGTACTGGAGCACGGGCGCATCCGCGCCACCCTGACCGCCGAAGGCCCGGGCGAGCGCGCCGAGTTCGACGACCGCACCTGGGGTCCGGCCTGGACGGCCGCCCGGAACTACCTGGAACTGCTGGAATCCGCGCCCGACCGGATCCGCAAGTGCGCCTCCGAAACCTGCGTCCTGCACTTCCACGACACCTCGCGCAACGGAACCCGGCGCTGGTGCTCCATGTCCGCCTGCGGAAACCGGGTGAAGGCATCGCGCCATTACGCGCGCACGCGCGAGCGCTGACCGCTCGAAATCTGTCACACCCGCACCGGGGAACGACTGCACCTCGGTGCGGACTTGGGGCCACTAAGTCGATAAGTCAACTCTTCAGCACCTGCGGTTCGCACCACTGTGCCCGGATACGGCCTCACTGGCGGAAGTCCCGCGCTGGCGGATGTCCGCCACGACAGGTCTCGGTCGATGACATCCCTCCCCAAAGACCAGTCGGTTGAGGAAAGCTGACCGGTCATCCGGCACCGAAATCCGGACCGTATCTTTCACTTACCAGGGATGCTGATGACCCTCGAATCCCCCAGTTCCATACCCGGGGCAAGACGCGTCGCGCGCGTCGCGGCCGCGGCCGGCCTGGTCGCCGCCCTCGCGGCGACCGGCGCCGGGCCCGTGTTCGCGGCGACCGCCGCGGACACCCCGGGCACCTCGCCCGCGGTCAAGTCCGCCGACCAGAAGCTCGGTTCGGCCGATGTCGAGCTGCTCCAGGAGGCCAAGGCCAAGGGTGACGCGAACGTCACCGTCATGGTCGCGACCGCCCCCGGCCAGACCAAGCAGGTCGCCGACCAGCTGGACGCCGTCCAGGGCGCCTCGGTCGGCCGGACGTACGACAACCTCGGCTACGTGCGCGCCACCCTGCCGACGGGCCAGGCCGAGGCCGCGCTGAAGGCGGCGGCCAAGCTGTCCTCGGTGCACGGCATCGACCTGCGTCACGAGATCCAGCTGCCGGACCCGCGTCCGGACGCCGGCCGGGAGAGCGGCACGGTCAAGAAGACCGCGGCCGAGACGTACGCGGCGCCGGACAAGAACACCCCGGCGAAGAACCCGTACAACCCGTCCTTCGAGACCGGTGCGGTCGACTTCGTCGAGCAGAACCCGCAGGCCGACGGCCGCGGCGTGACCATCGGCATCATGGACTCGGGCGTCGACCTCGGCCACCCGGCCCTGCAGAAGACCACCACCGGCGAGCGCAAGATCGTCGACTGGGTGACGGCCACCGACCCGATCACCGACAACGACGGCACCTGGCGCGCCCAGATCACCCCGGTGACCTCGGCGGGCGGCGCCTTCACCGCGGGCGGCCAGAGCTGGAAGGCGCCCGAGGGCAGCTTCCAGTGGAGCCGGTTCAGCGAGTCGATCACCGCCACCGGCGACATGGCGGGCGACGTCAACCGGGACGGGGACACCACCGACCGGTTCGGCATGCTCTACGACGCCGCCGCCGGCACCGTCCGCGTCGACACCGACCAGGACGGCGACTTCACGAACAACGAGCCGATGAAGCCGTACAAGGACGGCTACCAGATCGGCTACTTCGGCACGGACAACCCCGCGACCGAGGTCGCCGAGCGGATCCCGTTCGTGATCGAGATCCGCAAGGACGTCCCGATGGACCCGCTGGGCGGGGACTGGGTCGGCAAGAAGGCCGACTTCGTCAACATCGGCATCATCGAGTCCGAGCACGGCACGCACGTCGCCGGCATCACCGCCGCCAACAGCCTCTTCGGCGGCAAGATGAACGGTGAGGCGCCCGGCGCCAAGCTCGTCTCCTCGCGCGCCTGCTCCTGGTCCGGCGGCTGCACCAACATCGCGCTGACCGAGGGCATGATCGACCTCGTCGTCAACCGCGGCGTGGACATCGTCAACATGTCGATCGGCGGCCTGCCGGCGCTGAACGACGGCAACAACGCGCGCGCCGAGCTCTACCGCAACCTCGTCGACACCTACGGCGTCCAGCTGGTCATCTCGGCCGGCAACTCCGGTCCGGGTGTGAACACCATCGGCGACCCGGCCCTCGCGGACAAGGTCATCTCCGTGGGTGCCTCGGTCTCCAAGGAGACGTGGGCCGCCAACTACGGCTCCGGCGTGAGCACGAAGTACAACATGTTCCCCTTCTCCTCGCGCGGTCCGCGTGAGGACGGCGGTTTCACGCCGACCATCAGCGCCCCCGGCGCGGCCATCAACACCATCCAGACCTGGCTGCCCGGCGCGCCGGTGAAGGAGGCCGGCTACGGCCTGCCGGCCGGTTACGGCATGCTCCAGGGCACCTCGATGGCCTCGCCGCAGGCGGCGGGCGCGAGCGCGCTGCTGATCTCGGCCGCGAAGCAGCAGGGCATCAAGCTGACCCCGGCCTCCCTGCGGGTCGCGCTCACCAGCTCCGCGAAGAAGATCGACGGCGTCCCCGCGCACGCGCAGGGCTCCGGTCTGATCGACGTCAAGGGCGCGTGGGAGTCCATCCAGCGCGACGCCAAGGCCAACGAGTTCACGGTCAAGGCCCCGGTCGACACCGCGATCGACCAGTTCCTGAAGACCCCGGGCTTCGGCACCGGCCTGTACGACCGCGAGGGCGGCCTCAAGGTCGGCCAGAAGAAGGTCTACAACGTCGTCGTCACCCGCACCACGGGCGTCAAGTACGGCACCCGGCACGACCTGAGCTGGCGCAACAACGACGGCACCTTCAAGATCATCGGCGGCTACGACTACGTCACGCTGCCGCTGAACAAGCCCGTCACCATCAAGGTCGAGGCCAACGCCAAGACGGCCGGCGTCCACAGCGGCATCCTGCAGCTGGACGACGAGACCACCGAGGGCATCGACAAGCAGATCCTGACGACCGTCGTGGCTTCCGCCCCCCTGGCCGCGCCGGCGTTCTCCCTGTCCGAGTCCTCCACCGTGCAGCGCAACTCGCACAAGTCGTACTTCGTGACCGTGCCGCCGGGCGCCAAGAGCCTGGAGGTCGCCCTCAGCAGTCTCGCGGCCGGCGCCCAGACGCGCTTCATCGCGATCCACCCGTACGGCGTGCCGGTCGACCCGACGGCCACGACCAACTGCTACCCGAACTACGACAACCCGGCGAACACCTGCCGCCCCGACGTGCGCTCGTACCCCGAGCCGACGCCGGGCGTCTGGGAGATCGAGGTCGAGGCCCGTCGTACGTCGCCGGTGCTCGACAACCCGTTCAAGCTGGACGTCTCCGTGCTCGGCGCCGCCTTCGACCCCGCGGTCAAGGTCCTGCCCGAGGTGAAGCAGGGCACCCCCGCCCCGGTCCAGTGGAGCGTCAAGAACGCCGCCGCGGCCATCAGCGGCGGCAAGCTCAAGGGCGGGCCGCTCGGCTCCGCGAAGGTCGCCAAGCCGACCATCGCGAACGGTGAGACCCACACCACCGAGATCGCCGTTCCCGCGGGCACCTCCCGCCTCGACGTCGCGATCGGCAAGGTGTCCGACACCGGCGCCGACCTCGACCTCGAGGTCTACAAGGACGGCGTCAAGGTCGGCTCCGCCGCCGACGGCGACTCCGAGGAGGCCGTGAGCCTGGTCAACCCGGCCGCGGGCACCTACACCGTCAAGGTGATCGGCTACGCCGTCCCGGCCGGTTCCACCACGTACGACTACCGCGACGTGTTCTTCTCGGCCGCCCTGGGCTCCGTCCAGGTCGACGAGGCCGCCGCGGTGAACCTCGCCACCGGCGCCACCGCGCAGGTCTCGGCGAACGTCCTGGTCACCAGCGCGGCCCCCGAGGGGCGTCAGTTCTTCGGCCAGGTCGAGCTGCTCAACGCCCGCGGCACCGCCGCCGGCACCGGCAGCGTGCAGATCGAGAAGGTCCTCCCGTAGCACCTTCGGCTCTTCCCGCGTGAAAACCCGAGGGGGCGGCGCTCCGACGAGCGCCGCCCCCTCGGGCCGTTCCCCGGCCGGCTACGGCCGGCCGAGCGTGCGCAGCGACTCGGCGTAGGTGCCGACCGCGTGCGCGATGACGTCCAGGTTCGTGTCGAAGGCCCTGAGGTCGAGGTTCTTCAGGTCGTCGCCCGCCCCGTGGTAGTTCGGGTCGTACGGAGCCCCGGCGGTGCCGCCGTAGCGCCGCGCCTGCTCGGCGGTCTTGATGCCCTCGGCCCCGGTGAAGGTGCCGCCGGCCGGGATGCCGTTCGCGATGAACGGCCCGTAGTCGGAGCGGCCGTCGAAGTCGCTGCCCTCGTGGGGCTTGCCCTTCCCGTCGAGGAAGCCGTTGATCAGCGCCTCGATCTGCGCGGAGCCCGCCGGGCCGGCGCCTGCGCCCGTCCTGTCCGAGTCGTCGCCGTCGTAGACGAACTGCACCGGGTTCGGCGAAGCGATCATGTCGAAGTTCAGGTAGAGCGCGATGTCCTTCCGCTGCTCCTCGGACAACTGCGCGACGTAGTGCTCCGAGCCCAGCAGGCCCAGCTCCTCCGCCGACCACCAGCCGAAGCGGACCTTGTTGGCGGGCCCCTTGCCCTTCTTGCCGGCCTCGGCCAGCTTGAGCGCCACCTCCAGCAGCCCGGCCGAGCCGGAGCCGTTGTCGTTGATGCCCGGCCCTTCGGGCACGGAGTCCAGGTGTGCCCCGACGGTGACCACGCGGTCGGAGCGGCCGCCCCTGGTTTCGGCGATCACGTTGCGGGTGGTCTTCCTCAGGTGCTCCTGGTCCAGGTCCAGGCGTACGGTCACCTCGCCCCGGCCGGCGGCGGCGGTCAGTGCCTCACCGTCGGCGAGGGTGATGCCGGCGCTCGGGATGATCCCCTCGGCGGGCGAGGAGAAGCCGCCCCGCACCGGGGTGGTGCCGCTGTGGTTGTAGACGATGACGCCGAGTGCGCCCGCTCCGGCCGCGGCCCGCTGCTTCTCCACGAAGGTGCACGCACCCCGCTTGACCAGGGCGATCTTCCCGGTGAAGGCGCCGGCCGGGTAGTCGTCCGCCGTGCATCCGGGGGTTTCGTCGACCCGGGCGGGCGCGAGCGGTGCGGTGAGGCCGCCCGCCGGGGTCGACCTGGTGAAGGTGAAGGCGGCGGTGGACAGCTCGCGGGAGTCCGGGCCGAGGACGGTGGTCCGCTCCGTGCGCGTGTGCGCCTCGTGGACGTCGAAGTCCTGGTACGAGACGTCGTACCCGGCCTTCTTCAGCGTGTCGTGGACGTAGGCGGCGGAAGCGGCGTGGCCGGGGGTGCCGGCCGCACGGTTGCCGCCGTTGGCGTCGGCGATCCGCTGGAACCTCGCCAGGTGGCGGTAGGCGCCCTTGGCGGTGACCTCCTCCACCAGCTCCCTGGCGAGCCGGCCCTCGCGCGGGTGGGCGGAGGCCGGGGCGGCGGCGAGCAGGACGGGTGCGGCGACGACGGCGGCCGCGAGGGCGGCGAGCGCCGGTATGGACCGGCGGCGGTGGCTGTGGCGGCGGATGGCGCGCACGGTGGATCTCCCCGAGTCTGTGGTTCGACCTGAAGTCGATCATGTCCGGATAGCGGACATGACAAGCTGGACGCTAACCGGTCCCGATCAGGCAAAACGGTCGTTCAGGGGGCGTGAAACACGGCTGCCACGCACTCGTCATGGGTGTTCACATTCAGAACACCGTCCGTTCCTCGGACAATAGATTGGACAAGGCGCGTGGGGTCGAACGCATGATGGCCTCACGCGCGCCCGCGTCGTACGGAGCAGAAGGAGTCACCGTGAGGGTCGGAATCGTCGGAGCCACCGGTCAGGTCGGCGCAGTCATGCGCAGCATCCTCGCCGAGCGCAAGTTCCCGGTGGACGAGCTGCGCCTGTTCGCCTCGGCCCGGTCCGCCGGCTCGACGATCGAGTGGGAGGGCCGCGAGATCACGATCGAGGACGCCTCCGCGGCCGACTACTCCGGCCTGGACATCGTGCTCTTCTCCGCGGGCGGCACCACCTCGAAGGCCCTGGCCGAGAAGGTCGCCTCGCAGGGCGCCGTCGTCATCGACAACTCCTCCGCCTGGCGCAAGGACCCAGAGGTCCCCCTCGTCGTCTCCGAGGTCAACCCGCACGCGATCAAGAACCGCCCCAAGGGCATCATCGCGAACCCGAACTGCACCACCATGGCGGCCATGCCGGTGCTGCGCCCGCTGCACGACGAGGCCGGCCTGACCGCTCTGATCGCCACCACCTACCAGGCCGTCTCCGGCTCCGGCCTGGCCGGTGTGGCCGAGCTCGACGGCCAGGTCAAGGCCGTCTCCGCGGGCGCGACCGCGCTGGTCCACGACGGCGGTGCCGTCGACTTCCCCGAGCCGGGCGTCTACAAGCGTCCGATCGCCTTCAACGTGCTCCCGCTCGCGGGCTCGATCGTCGACGACGGCTCCTTCGAGACCGACGAGGAGCAGAAGCTCCGCAACGAGTCCCGCAAGATCCTCGAGATCCCGGAACTCAAGGTCTCGGGCACCTGCGTGCGCGTGCCGGTCTTCTCCGGCCACTCCCTCCAGATCAACGCCCGCTTCGACCGCCCGATCAGCGTCGAGCGCGCGTACGAGCTGCTGAAGGACGCCGCGGGCGTGGAGCTCTCCGAGATCCCGACCCCGCTCCAGGCCGCCGGCAAGGACGCCTCGTACGTGGGCCGCATCCGCGTCGACGAGACGGTGGACAACGGCCTCGCGCTGTTCGTGTCGAACGACAACCTCCGCAAGGGCGCCGCGCTGAACGCGGTCCAGATCGCGGAGCTGGTCGCCGAGGAACTGCGCGGCTGACCCCGCACCCGGCACGACCTGGAGGGCGGGCGCCGCACGGCGCCCGCCCTCCAGTCGTGTCAGGGCCGGCGCACCTCGAACTGGAAGCAGCCGAACTCGGCGAAGCGCAGGTGTACGAGGGCCACCCCGGGATCGACGAAGGCCTCGTCGAGGGCCCGCTCGATCACCCCGTCCGGATCCTCCCCGAGGTCCAGGACCCGCCCGCCGAGGATGTGCCCGCGGGCGTCGTACCGCCGGGCGGTGCGTTGCACCCCCGCCCGGGCGAAGGGGTATCCCCCGCTGCCGCCCGCGGGCCCGCCGCAGTCCTCGGCGTGGACGAAAACGGGCCCCTGCTCGTCATAGGCGCCGGGATCGGCACCGGTCCGAGCCGCCCAGCGGCGCAGCGGCGCGTAGGAGACGAGCGCGATCCGCTCCCCCGCCGCACTGACGCGCAGACAGCACCGCAGGGGTGCCCCGCCCTCCCCGTCGGTGTACGGGACGGGGCCCCGTCCCGCGTCGTCGCGCACGCGGAGCTCCTTGAGCGCCGCCTCCTCGATGGGCCTCGCCCGGTATCTGCTGCTCATGCCCACCAGCGTGCCGAGGCGGGGCGCCGGTGTCCGGCAGGTTTGCGACCTCGCGTTCGCCCGTGGATTACTCCGAGGGCGGTACCCGTTCCCCCGTGGAAGGATGTCGGGGCAACGTCACCATCGAAGGAGATGACCGCGTGCCAGGCACGAACCTCACCCGTGAAGAGGCTCAGCAGCGTGCAAAGCTGCTCACCGTCGACTCGTACGAGATCGAACTCGATCTCAGCGGTGCGCAGGAGGGCGGGACCTACCCGTCCGTGACCACCGTGCGCTTCCAGTCGGCCGAGGCAGGGGCGGAGACCTTCATCGACCTGGTCGCCCCGGCGGTCCACGAGGTCGTCCTCAACGGAAAGTCGCTCGACGTCGCCGCCGTCTTCCGCGACTCCCGGATCGCCCTGGCGCACCTCGCGGCCGGGGCCAACGAGCTGCGGGTCGTCGCGGACTGCGCGTACACCAACACCGGTGAGGGCCTCCACCGCTTCGTCGACCCGGTCGACCAGCAGGCCTACCTCTACACCCAGTTCGAGGTGCCGGACGCGCGGCGGGTCTTCGCCAGCTTCGAGCAGCCCGATCTGAAGGCCACGTTCCAGTTCACCGTGACCGCCCCCGAGGGCTGGACGGTCATCTCGAACTCCCCGACGCCGGCACCTGCCGACGTCAAGGACAACGTCTGGCGTTTCGAGCCGACCCCGCGCATCTCCTCGTACATCACGGCGCTGATCGTGGGCCCGTACCACGCGGTGCACAGCTCCTACGAGGGCCCGGACGGTCAGTCCGTGCCGCTCGGCATCTACTGCCGGCCCTCGCTCGCCGAGTTCCTCGACGCGGACGAGATCTTCGACGTGACCCGGCAGGGCTTCGACTGGTTCCAGGAGAAGTTCGCCTACGACTACCCGTTCGCCAAGTACGACCAGCTCTTCGTACCGGAGTTCAACGCGGGTGCGATGGAGAACGCGGGCGCGGTCACCATCCGCGACCAGTACGTCTTCCGCTCGAAGGTGACGGACGCGGCGTACGAGGTGCGCGCGGAGACCATCCTCCACGAGCTCGCCCACATGTGGTTCGGCGACCTCGTCACCATGGAGTGGTGGAACGACCTGTGGCTAAACGAGTCGTTCGCCACCTACACCTCGATCGCGTGCCAGGCGTCCGCGGAGGGCTCGAAGTGGCCGCACGCGTGGACCACCTTCGCCAACTCCATGAAGACGTGGGCGTACCGGCAGGACCAGCTGCCGTCCACGCACCCGATCATGGCCGACATCCGTGACCTCGACGACGTCATGGTCAACTTCGACGGCATCACGTACGCCAAGGGCGCCTCGGTGCTCAAGCAGCTCGTCGCCTACGTCGGCACGGACGCCTTCTTCAAGGGCGTACAGGCCTACTTCAAGGCGCACGCCTTCGGCAACACGCGCCTGTCGGACCTGCTGGGCGCCCTGGAGGAGACTTCGGGCCGCGACCTGACCGCCTGGTCGAAGGCGTGGCTGGAGACGGCCGGCATCAACGTCCTGCGCCCCGAGATCAGCACCGACGCCGAGGGCGTGATCACCGCCTTCGGCATCCGCCAGGAGGCGCCCGCGCTGCCCGCCGGTGCCAAGGGCGAGTCCACCCTGCGCCCGCACCGCATCGCGGTGGGCCTGTACGAGCTCCAGGACGGCGCGCTCGTGCGCACCGACCGGATCGAGCTGGACATCGACGGCGCGCTGACCACGGTGCCGGAGCTGGTGGGCCGTACCCGCCCGACGGTGGTCCTGCTGAACGACGACGACCTGTCGTACGCGAAGGTCCGCCTGGACGAGGCCTCCCTCGCCGCCGTCACCGCGCACATCGGCGACTTCACGGAGTCCCTGCCGCGCGCCCTGTGCTGGGCCTCGGCCTGGGACATGACCCGTGACGGCGAGCTCGCCACCCGCGACTACGTCTCGCTGGTGCTCTCGGGCATCGGCAAGGAGTCCGACATCGGCGTCGTCCAGTCGCTGCACCGCCAGGTGAAGCTGGCCCTCGACCTGTACGCCGACCCGGCGTGGCGCGAGGAGGGCCTGGCGGCCTGGACCGAGGCCACCCTGGCGCACCTGCATGCGGCGGAGCCGGCCGGCGACCACCAGCTGGCGTGGGCGCGGGCATTCGCGGCCACCGCCCGCACCGAGGAGCAGCTGTCCTACCTGTCGGCGCTGCTGGACGGCTCGGCGGAGATCGAGGGCCTGGCCGTCGACACCGAGCTGCGGTGGACGTTCCTGGAGCGGCTCGCCGCGACGGGCGTGGCCGACGAGGCCGCCATCGCGGCGGAGCTGGAGCGGGACGCGACGGCGGCCGGCGAGCGGCACGCGGCGACGGCCCGGGCGGCCCGCCCGACGGCGGAGGCCAAGGCCGCGGCCTGGGCCTCGGTGGTGGAGTCCGGCGACCTGCCGAACGCGGTGCAGGAGGCGGTGATCGGCGGCTTCGTCCAGACCGACCAGCGCGAGCTGCTGGCCCCGTACACCGAGAAGTTCTTCGCCTCCGTCAAGGAGGTCTGGGAGACCCGCAGCCACGAGATCGCCCAGCAGATCGCGGTGGGCCTGTACCCGGCGCTCCAGGTCTCGCAGGAGACCCTGGACGCGACGGACGCGTGGCTGGCCTCCGCCGAGCCGAACGCCGCGCTGCGGCGCCTGGTGTCGGAGTCCCGCGCGGGCGTCGAGCGCGCCCTGAAGGCCCAGGCGGCCGACGCCGCCGCCGCCGCTGCCGCTCAGGTGTAAGGGCCCCGGGCCCGGCGCGGGGGCTCCGCCCCCGGGCCCCCGCGCCTCGAACGCCGGTGGGGCTGGATCTTCCGGCCCGCCCGGCGGGTGAGGCGCGGGGTCCGGGGCGGAGCCCCGGGGCGGACGGTCAGCGTGCGGCGGCGACGGTCCGCAGGGCCGTGAGGACGTGCGCCACCGCGGGAGCGGACTCGGCTCCGCGCCGCACCGCGGCGATCACGTGCCGCGTCGGCCGGTCCCGCGACAGCACCCGTACCGCCACCCCCGAGGCCCGGCTCGACACCATCCGGGGGACCAGGGCCACGCCCATCCCCGCCTCGACCATGGCCAGGATCGCGGTCCAGCCCGACGCCGAGTGGGCCTGTTCGGGCACGAAGCCCGCCGCCTCGCACGCGCCCCGGGCGATCTCCGACCAGGGCCCGCTGCCCCCGTAGATCCACGGGTCCCCGGACAGGTCCGCCAGCCGCAGGTCCGCCGCGTTCCGCAGGGGGTGCCCGGGCGGAAGTGCCACGTCCAGCGGGTCCTCCATCAGGGTGACCCGGGTGAACCTCCGGTCCCGCGCGGTCGGTGCGTGGGCGGCCAGCGACAGCGCCAGGTCCACGCCCCCGGCCGACAGGAGTTCGTACGACTCCGCGGCCTCGGTCTCCCGGACCCGTACCTCCACGCCCGGGTGGGCCCTGCGCAGTTCCGCCACCGCAGGGACCACCAGCGCGGGCACGGCGGTGGAGAACGCGCCGACCCGTACCTCTCCCGCGTCCCCGGCGAGGTAGCCGGCCAGTTCCGCGTCGGCCTGCTCCAGTTGTGCGAACACCGCTTCCGCGTGCCGCAGCACGAGGTGGGCGGCGTCGGTGAGGCGGACCCGGCGCCCCTGCGCCTCCAGCAGCACCACCCCCAGCTGCCGGGCGAGGTTCGTCAGTTGCTGCGAGACGGCCGAGGGCGTCATGTGGAGCGCCTCGGCCGCCCGGGTCACGGTCCCCTGTTCGGCGAGGGTCCGCAGGATCCGCAGCTTCTTGATGTCCCACTCGGTCATGACCCGAACCTACCGCCGGGCACTTCCCAGCCCGACCCCGCCGAGGATCAGCGCCATGCAGAGCAGTTGGGCCGGTCCGGTCGGCTCGCCCAGGAGCAGCAGGCCCAGACCCGTCGCGCACACCGGCTGGAGGTAGTAGACGACTCCCGCGCGGGCCGCCCCGATGATCGAGACGGCTTTGTTCCAGGCGAAGAAGGCGACGGCCGAGGAGAACACGCCGACGTAGAGGAGCGGTCCGACCGTGCCGGCCGTCGTCTCGAAGCCGCCCTGGACGTGGAGGGAGACGGCGTAGGCCGGGGCCAGCATCAGCGCGCCGAGGACGAAGGTGGTGACCAGGAAGGCCAGTCCGCCGAGTTCGGCGGGCTTGCGCTTGAGCAGGGCGCTGTACGTGGCGAAGGAGAGGGCGGCGGCGAACATCCACAGGTCGCCCGCGCCGAAGTCGAAGCCGATCGAGCCGTCGCCGACGAGCAGCAGCACTCCGAAGGCGGCGAGCAGCATGCCGAAGGTGCGGCGGGCGCCGAGGCGTTCGCCGCCGACGCGGGCGTAGAGCGCCATGATCACGGGTGAGGCCGCCATGATCATGCCCATGTTGGAGGCCGAGGTGGTCAGTCCGGCCTGGTGCACGAGGGTGTTGTAGAGGGCGACGCCGAACAGTGACGCGAGGGCGGTGAAGCCGAGGTGGCGCCGGATGAGGGCCCGCTGCTGCCAGGCCTGGCGGGCGGCGAAGGGGGCGACGGCGAGGAGGGCGATGATCCAGCGCCAG
Organism: Streptomyces sp. NRRL S-378; assembly: GCF_000720645.1. Lineage (NCBI taxonomy): Bacteria > Bacillati > Actinomycetota > Actinomycetes > Kitasatosporales > Streptomycetaceae > Streptomyces > Streptomyces sp. NRRL S-378. Next base: position 156,549 of record NZ_JOBX01000006.1, on the reverse strand, counting down.
AAGACCGCCTGGACGGGCGGGACGGTCTCGGCCATGCCGCGGGTGGCGACGAAGCTGCCGGACCAGACGACCGTCGCGATCAGGGCGAGGAGTACGCCGAACCCGGCGGCACCCTTCTTGCCCGTGCTGCCGGGTTCGGCGTGCGAAACGGTGCGGACGCGGTCCATGACGGCCACTGTGCGTCTCCCCCTCGGGGTCGGTCGGATGTCGAGGGACCTACCGTCGCACCCGCCCATCGGTCAGGTCCATCGAAATGTTGCGATCGTTCTTTTCAGTAGAACTGAACGGTTGTGGGGTGCGGGCGGCCGCCAGCTGTCCGGCGACGGTGGCCCCGAAGGCGATCGCCATCCCCACGAGCTGTACGGGGGTGAGCGCCTGCCCGAGGGCGGCCCAGCCGATGGCGGCGGCGGTCAGCGGGGAGAGCGGGCCCAGCAGGGTGACGGAGGTGGCGCCGAGCTGCCCGATGCCGCGGAACCAGAGCCAGTAGGCGATACCGGTGTTGATCAGCATCATGTAGCCGTAGCCGAGGAGGGCCTTCCCGTCGAGCGCGGGCGGTGCGCCTTCGAGGAGGGCGGCCACCGGGATGATCACCAGCCCGCCGGCGGTGAGCTGCCAGCCGGTCATGGCCAGGGGCCCGACACCCTCGGGCCGGCCCCAGCGCTTGGTCATGACGGTGCCGGCGGCCATGGAGGCGGAGGACACCACGCCGGCGACGACGCCGACCAGGTCGAGGGCCGCCTCGGCCCTGAGGACGACCATGCTCACGCCGAACGCCCCCACGACGGCGGCCAGTACGGTACGCAGGCTCGCGCGCTCCCCGAGCACGAGGGCGGCGAGGCCCACGACGAACAGCGGGCCGGCGGAGCCGAGCACGGCCGCGACCCCTCCGGGCAGCCGGTAGGCGGACAGGAACAGCAGCGGGAAGAAGGCGCCGATGTTGAGGGTGCCGAGGACGGCGGACTTCCACCACCAGGCGCCCTTGGGCAGGGTGCGGGCCAGCGCGGTCAGCAGCAGGCCTGCGGGCAGGGCCCGCATGACCCCGGTGAACAGCGGCCGGTCGGGCGGCAGCAGTTCGGAGGCGACGGCGTAGGTCGAGCCCCAGGAGATCGGGGCGAGGGCGGTCAGGGCGACGGTGGCGAGACGCTTCATGGCGGGTGGCTCCCCGTGCGGGTGAGGAAGGCGGACCGGGGGTGTGGTTCAGGCGGCCGCGGGGGCCGGACGGCGGTCGGGTGCGGCCTCGGCGGAGCCGGCAACCGCGGCCGGGGGCTCCGCGTGCACGGCCGCGGCCGGCAGGTGCCGTTCCAGCCGCAGCAGCGCCAGGGCGGCGCCGAGCGCGGCGACGGCCAGGACGGCCCAGGGCAGCCGGCCGTCCACGGCGAGCAGGGCGGTGAAGAGGGAGGGGGCGAGGGCGGTGGCCAGCGAGTGGGACAGCTGGTAGGTGGCCAGGTAGCGGCCGCGCACCGGCTCGGGGGCCGCGGAGACGGACAGGGCGCCGCCGGAGGGGCTGTGCACCAGTTCGCCGAAGGTGTAGACGACGACGATGACGAGCAGGGCGGCCAGGGTCGCGCCCTGGCCGGGGCGCAGGGTGCCGAGCACGATCTGCCCGATGAAGGCGGCGGCGAAGAGCAGGGCGCCGAGGGCGGCGGAGCGGGTGCGGCGGGCGCCGGAGCGGCGGACGCGGCCCGCGACCAGCACGCCGATCCCGGCGCACAGGGCCGTGTTGAGGGTGAAGGCCGCTCCGGTGAGGGAGTCGGGGGCCGTCAGCCACGTGGAGAGGTAGAGCGGGAAGAGGACGGAGAGGGCGGCGTAGCCCAGCGCGGTGAGGAAGTTGGCGGCGGTGAGCCCGAGGAAGGGGCGGTCGCGCAGGACCATCCGGTAGCCGGCGGCCGGCCGCCCGGCGGTGGCGGCGTCCGCCTCGGCCGGGACCGGGCGGACCCTGCTGACGAGCCATCCGGCGAGGGCGAAGGCGAGGGAGTTGGCCCAGGCGGTGTGGGTGAAGCCGCCGGTGCCCCACAGCGCCACCACTCCGGAGACGAGGAGGGCGCCCGCGCCCATCCCGGCGTTCTGCAGGGCCCGGGTGGACGCCTGGAGCCGGTCGCGGGCGGCGCCCCGCGCCACTTCCCCGATCAGGGACTGCTGCACGACGGAGAAGGAGCGGTCGGCGAGCGCGGTGACGAGGGCTACGGCCGCGAAGGCGGGCAGGGAGCCCGCGAAGGGGTAGAGGGCGAAGCCGAGCGCCCTCATCCCGTAGAGCGCCAGGTTGACCCGCTTGGCACCGAACCGGTCGACGGCCGAGCCGGCCAGGGGCATGAAGGCCAGTCCGGCCACCCCGGTGACCGTCATGACCAGGCCGACGAGGGTGAAGGAGAGGCCGGTGACGTGGTGGAAGAAGACGAGCGAGAAGGGGACGTACATGCCGGTCCCGATCGCGCTGACCCCGATGCCGAGGAGCAGCGACCGCTCCCCCGCGACCTTCGCCTCCCCGGCCTTCGACGTCCTGCTCCTGAACACTGCCATGACGGCCTCTCCCCCCGATTCGATTGCTGACAAGTAGCTTACCGCTAAGCTACTTATCGTCAAGCAACTATCTTGCGAACGATCCGGGGGAGCCGGAATACTGCGCTCATGAGTGAGGAAAAGGACGCGGTCGACGCGATCACGGCCCAGTGGTTCGCCGTGCGCCCCGAGCTGGAGACGGCCCCCATGGCCGTCTTCGGACGCATCTACCGGATCGCCAAGGCCATGGGCGACGCGATGGAGGAGTGCTACCAACGCTTCGGCATCTCGCGCGGGGAGTTCGACGTCGTCGGCACGCTGCGCCGTTCGGGCGCCCCGTACACGCTCTCGCCCCGTCAGCTCTCGGCGACGCTCATGCTCACCACGGGCGGCATGACGGGGCGGCTGGACAAGCTGGAGAAGGCCGGGCTGCTGTGCCGCAAGCCCGATCCGCACGACCGGCGGGGGCTCCAGGTGACGATCACCGACCGCGGCCTCGCACTCGTCGACGAGGCCGTCACCGCCGGCCTGGAGGTGCAGCGCGCCGCCCTCACCGGGCTGTCCGACGAGGAGGTGGCCCAGCTCACCGGCCTGCTCCGCAAACTTCTGGCCGGCGTCTGAGGACACGCCGAGGCGCCGGGGGTCGACGCACGGCCGATACGGATCGGCGGTGCGGACCCCCGGCGCCCGGGAAGGTCATGCGGCCGCGGCCCGAAAGGGGCCGCAGCGGGTCAGGCCTGCTTCTTCTGCGGCCTGTCCGACTTGTCGAGGACCATCACGAGGCCCACGATGACGAGGAAGATGACGATCGGCAGGGCCACGTACAGACCGAGCGTCTCACCGATGCTCAGGCCCGGGCCCGGGTCGTCGCCGTCGTCGCGGGTCAGCGCGAGAGCGGGAGACGTCATCAGCAGCATCATCAGCGTCGTTCCGGCCGAGACGGCGCCGGCGCGCAGAGCGTTCTTCTTGTCCACGGTGCAAACGTAGCGAACACCTAAACGCCGCGCGCGCCCGGGGGTGCCGTACGGGGAACCGCCCCCTCCCGCACCGCGCTGAACAGTGCGTTCGCCCGGGGCGAGGCCATCAGCTCCTCCAGCGTCAGAGGCCGGCCCGCGGCATCGGCGACCGGCAGCCGCCAGTTGGGGTACTGGTCCCAGGTCCCCGGCAGGTTCTGCGGCCGCCGGTCCCCCACCGCGTCCGGCAGCCATACGCCCACCAGGCGCGCGGGGGTGCGCAGCAGGAAGGCGTACAGGGCCCGTACGGCGGCCTCCTCGCCCTTGGTGTCGAGGCCCAGCCCGTCCAGCAGGGCCAGCCACTCGGCGGTGTCGGCGGCGTCCTCGGCCCGCTCCCGGTCGGCAGGACGGGTCAGCAGGCCGAGCCGGTCACGCAGTTCCACGTGCCCGCCGGCGAGCTTGGCGGCCGTGGGCGGCAGGTCGTGGGTGGTGACGGTGGCCAGGCAGTCCGCCCGCCAGGCCTCCGGGGCGAGCGGGCCGCCGTCGCCCTCCCAGTCCCGCTCGAACCACAGCACCGAGGTGCCGAGCACCCCGCGGCGGGCCAGTTCCCGGCGCACGTGCGGCTCCACCGTCCCGAGGTCCTCGCCGATGACCGCGGCCCCGGCCCGGTGCGCCTCCAGGACCAGGACCGCCAGCATCGCCTCGCCGTCGTAGCAGACGTACGTGCCCTCGGCGGGCGGGGTCCCCTCGGGGATCCACCAGAGCCGGAAGAGGCCCATGACGTGGTCGATGCGCAGGGCGCCGGCGTACCGGAACACCCCGCGCAGCAGAGCCCGGAAGGCGGCGTAGCCGGTGCCGGCCAGCACGTCCGGGCGCCAGGGCGGCAGCCCCCAGTCCTGGCCGCGGGCGTTGAAGGCGTCCGGCGGGGCCCCGACCGAGATGTGGCGGGCGTGGAGGGCCGGCTCGGCGGCGTCCGAACCGCCCGGGTGCACCCCGACGGCGAGGTCGTGCACGATGCCGACGGTCATGCCGGCTCCGAGGGCGGCGCACTGGGCGGCGACGAGCTGGCCGTCCGTCAGCCAGACCAGCCAGCGGTGGAAGTCGGTGCGCACCCTCGGGTCCTCGCCCGTGCAGGAGGCCTGCCGGCCCGCGTGGACGTCGAGCGAGGCGCCTCCCTGCGCGCAGAACGCACGGTAGTCCGCTTCCCGTTCGGGGGTCCGCGGGACGGCGTACAGCAGTTCCAGGGCCTGCCGCTTGAGCGCCCAGACGGCGTCCCGGTCGATCAGGGCGCCCTTCTCCAGCACCTCGTGGCGCAGTGCCGCGCCCCGGGACGCCAGCTCGGCCAGGGCCTCCCGCTCGGGGCAGTCGGCGTACTCGGGGACGTCCTCGATCCGCAGGTGCACGGGGTCGGGGAAGCGGCGCGAGGACGGCCGGTACGGCGAGGGGTCGGTCGGGGTCCCCGGCAGGGCCGCGTGCAGCGGGTTGACCTGGATGAAGTCCGCGCCGTGGGTCCGGGCCGCCCAGCGGGCGAGCGCGGCGAGGTCCCCGAGGTCGCCCATGCCCCAGGAGCGTTCGGAGAGCAGGGAGTAGAGCTGGACGAGCAGCCCGTGGGCCCGCTCCGGCGCGGCGGGGGCCCGTTCGGGGGCCACGACCAGGGTCGCCCCGGCGGTCCGCCCGTCGGGGGCCTCGGCGGTGATCCGGTGGACCCCGAGGGGGAGTCTGGGGCCCCAGGCGAGCTCCTCACCCGACTCCTCGGCCACCACCACGACCCGGCTGCCCGGCGGGAGCCCGGCCGGGAGCAGCGGAACGGGCTCCCCCTGCCAGAGCACCACCGTGGGCGGCAGCAGCCGGCCGGCGGCCGACTCGGCGGCCGACCGGGCGAACGCCCGGATGCTCTCCGCATCGTCGGTGACGGCCCCGAGCAGCCCGAGGATCGTTCTGATGGTGGTCTCGGGGACCTCGACGGTGACGTCGGGGGCGGGCCGGTAGGAGGTGGCGATGCCGTGCAGGGCCGCGAGTCGGGCCAGGTCGTCCATGGACGGGCGCTCCTTCGTGCGTGCGGGCAGACGGAGGTGAGGGTGGGTCAGAAGCGTGGAGCACAAAAGCGGGACGCCGCCGGGGAACACCGCAGCCATACCCACTGGGAGGGGTCGCATTCCTGTCGCATCCGGGGCAGATCACCCACCCGCATTGACACTCCAGCCGCACGGGTGGTGGGCTCGGGCTCATTCGTACGAGTGGGGGACGTCTCGGGACGAGGAGGCTCTGTGCAGCTCAGAGGCAGGAAACGGTCGACGGCGGCCGCCATCGCGGTGATCGGGTCGCTGCTCGGCGGCGCCGTGGCCTCCGCGCCGCTCGGGTTCCTCGCCAGTCCCTCCCTCCCGGACGGGCCGGCGACCACGCCGGGCGCCGCGGGCGCCGCGGGCGCCGGCGCCAACGGCACCGTCGGCCCCGTGCTCGACCCGGGTGCCGACACCCCCCGGAGCGTCTCCGAAGGCCCGGCCGTGTGGCCCCGGCCGCAGTCGATGGCCGCCGATCCGGCGCGCGAGGTCCCGCTGGGCAGGGAGGCCGTGCTGGTGGCCCCGGCGGACGCCGATCCGTACGCCCTCCGGGTCGTGCGCGAGGCCCTGCGCAAGGCGGGCGTGAAGACCCTGCACGAGCCGGCGCCCGGGGAGCCGCTGCCCGCGCGGGGCACCCTCGTACGCCTCCAGGACGCGGGCGCACAGGAGGCCCTGCTGGCGATGGGCGCGACCGCTGCCACGGACCTGCCGGCCGGCGGCTACCGGCTGGCCGTGGGCCGGCCCGGCGGCCGCGACACGGTCGCGCTGGCCGGCGTCGGCGAGGAAGGGCTCTTCCACGCGGCGCAGACGCTGCGTCAGCTGCTCGCCGCGGGCGGCGGGAAGGTGCCCGGCGTGCTGGTGCGGGACTGGCCGGCCGCACCGGTGCGCGGGATCACCGAGGGGTTCTACGGACAGCCGTGGACCCAGGAGCAGCGCCTGGCCCAGCTGGACTTCATGGGCCGCACCAAGCAGAACAGGCTGCTGATCGCGTCCGGCGACGACACGTACCGCACGACGGGCTGGCGCGAGGACTACCCGCGGGAGCGGCAGGAGGAGTTCCGCGCGCTGGCCGAACGGGCCCGCGCCAACCGGGTCGTACTGGCCTGGGCGGTCACCCCTGGACAGTCCATGTGCCTGTCGTCGGCGGCCGACCGGGCGGCGCTCGCACGCAAGGTGGACGCGATGTGGGACCTGGGCTTCCGCGCCTTCCAGGTGCAGTTCCAGGACGTCAGCTACACCGAATGGGGCTGCCGGGCGGACCGGCAGCAGTACGGCAGGGGCCCGGCGGCGGCGGCGAAGGCGCACGCGGAGGTCGCGAACGAGCTGGCCGCGCACCTGGCCGCCCGGTATCCGGGAGCGCCCGCGCTGTCGCTGCTGCCGACCGAGTACTACCAGGAGGGCGCCACCACCTACCGGACGGCCCTGGCCCGCGCGCTGGACGCGCGGGTGGAGGTCGCCTGGACGGGCGTCGGCGTGGTGCCGCGCACGATCACGGGCCGGGAACTGGCCGGGGCGCGCTCCGCCATGGGGCACCAGCCCCTGATCACCATGGACAACTACCCGGTGAACGACTGGGACCCGGGCCGGATCTTCCTCGGCCCCTACGCGGGACGCGAACCGGCGGTGGCGGGCGGCTCGGCGGCGCTGCTGGCGAACGCGATGCAGCAGCCCATCCTGTCGCGCATCCCGCTGTTCACGGCGGCGGACTTCGCCTGGAACCCCCGCGACTACCGGGCCGGCGAGTCCTGGCAGGCGGCGGTGCGCGACCTCGCGGGTTCCGACCCGAAGGAGCGCGAGGCGATCGCGGCGCTGGCCGGGAACACGGCGTCGTCCGGCCTCAAGCAGGAGGAGTCGGCGTACCTGAAGCCACTGGTCGAGCAGTTCTGGAAGGCCCGGGCCGCGGGTGATCCGGCTGCCGGGACCGAGCTGCGCAAGGCGTTCACGGTGCTGCGCGAGGCCCCCGAGCGGCTGACCGCCCTGTCGGACGAGGCGGGTCCCTGGCTGGAGCGGCTCTCGCGCTACGGAAGGGCCGGCGAACTGGCCGTGGACGTCCTGCAGGCCCAGGCCCGCGGGGACGGTGCCGCCGCCTGGCAGGCCTCACGGGCCCTCGCCGAGGCGCGCGAGGCGCTGGCCGAGCCGGGACCCGCCCAGGTGGACAAGGCCGTCCTGGACCCCTTCCTGAAGAAGGCGGCGGCGGAGGCGGACGCCTGGACCGGCGTCGCCCGCACGACCGGCACGGTGACGAAGGACGCACAGGCCTGGACGGTACGGCTGGACTCCGCACGCCCGGTGGCGGCGGTGACGGTGATGACGGACCCGCTCCCGGCGGGCTCGCGGGGCGCCGTGGTCGAGGTCCACGTACCGGGCGAAGGGTGGCGCAAGGTCGGCGACGCGGCGCCGTCGGGCTGGACCCAGGTGGACACGGCCGGGGTGCGGGCGGACGCGGTGCGCCTGGCCTGGGCCGGGGCCGCGCCCGTGGTGCACCAGGTGGTGCCGTGGTTCGGGGACGGCCCCGTGGCCCGCTTCGAGCTGGCGGACGGGGGCCGGACCGATGCCGAGATCGGCGGCGCCCCGCAGCGGGTCACGGCGCAGCTGTCCGCCCTGGGCCCCGGCGAGGTCCGCGGACCGCTGTCGGCGCAGCCGCCCGCGGGCATAGAGGTCCGCCTCCCGCAGACGGCGGTGGTCCCGCGCGGCGGTCAGGCGTCGATCCCGCTGGAGGTCGTGGTCGCGCCGAACACCCCGACGGGCAGCTACCGGATCCCGGTGGCCTTCGGCGGGGAGACCCGCACCCTGACGGTCCGTGCGGTGCCCCGGACCGGCGGACCGGACCTGCTGCGCACGGCGCGGGCGAGCTCCTCGGCGAACGAGACCGCCTCCTTCCCGGCCTCGGCGGCCGTGGACGGCTCCCCCAGCACCCGCTGGTCGTCGCCGCCGGTGGACGGCGCTTGGTGGCAGGCGGAGCTGTCCGCCCCGGCCCGGGTCGGCCGGGTGGAGCTGCACTGGCAGGACGCCCACCCGTCGGCCTACCGGGTGGAGACCTCCGCCGACGGCGTGACGTGGCGGCCGGCCGCGGCCGTCACGGGCTCCCGCGGCGGGCGCGAGTCGCTGCGGCTGGACGCGCCGGACACCCGCTTCGTGCGGGTGACGTGCGAGCGCCGCGCGACGCGCTACGGCTGCTCGCTCTGGTCGGTGGAGGCCTACGCGGTCAAGCCGTAGCCGGACGACCCGGCCCCGTCGGCCTTCGGGGCGCGGCGGAGCGGAACCCGGGAAGCCGGGCCGCGGGTCCGACGACCTGCGGCCCGGTGCGTCCGGCGGGCCCCGGCGGGGGCCGTCAGGAGGCGGCCAGCCCGATCCCGATCCGCTCCAGCGCGTCCTCGGCCCCGTACGGTTGGAGGTAGGGCATCCAGCGGGGGTCCCGGTGTCCGGTGCCGATGATGCGCCAGGCCAGACCCGAAGGAGGGGCCGGCTGGTGACGCAGGCGCCAGCCCAGTTCCAGCAGGTGCCGGTCGGCCTTGACGTGGTTGCAGCGCCGGCACGCCGCGACGACGTTGTCCCAGACGTGCTGTCCGCCCCGGCTGCGCGGAATGACGTGGTCGACGCTGGTGGCGACGGCGCCGCAGTACATGCAGCGGCCGCCGTCCCGCGCGAACAGGGCGCGCCGGGTGAGTGGAACGGGCCCCCGGTAGGGGACCCGCACGAAGCGCTTGAGCCGTACCACGCTGGGCGCGGGGACGACCCTTGTCGCGCTGTGCAGATAGGCGCCGGATTCCTCCAGGGAGACCGCTTTGTTCTCCAGGACGAGGACGAGCGCGCGGCGGAGCGGTACGACGCCGAGGGGCTCGTACGACGCGTTGAGGACCAGGACGTGCGGCACGGACTGCCTCCTTGTACGCCGGCGGCGCGTGGCTCGCGCCGGGACGATCTGTTCTCCAGTCTCTCCTTACGGCTGGTCGAAGCGCCACCACTCGCCCGTAACGGGTCCGAGGTGTTTTCGACCACAGTCAGTCATCCCCGGGTGAGTCTGGTCTCTCCCTCGAACACGGCGCCGAAGTGAAGGGATTGCCCCGTTAGTGTGGTTGGTCTGCCCGTGCATCCGCCCCCGGCCCCCGTCCGGCGGGACCCCCGGCGGGCGGACCGCTACATCTGGAGGTTCCTGTCGTGCCCTGGCCCGCCGCTCTGCTGCCGCTGGCAGCCGATGTCCCGGACGCGCCCGCTTCGGTCAAGGAGGCGCAGGAGAGCGTCACCGAGGCCGCGAGCTTCATCGAGCAGAACTGGGCCACCTGGCTGAGCATCGGTCTGCGGATCCTGCTGATCGTGGTGATCGCGGCCGTGATCCGCTCGGTGGTCCGCAAGGCGCTGACCAAGCTCATAAACCGGATGAACAGCAGCGCCGAGGCGGTCGAGGGCACCGCGCTCGGCGGCCTGCTGGTCAACGCCGAGCGGCGGCGGCAGCGGTCGGAGGCGATCGGTTCCGTCCTCCGGTCGGTGGCGTCCTTCCTGATCCTCGGCACGGCCGCGCTGATGGTCCTGGCCGCCCTGAAGATCGACCTGGCCCCGCTGCTGGCCAGTGCCGGTGTGGCCGGTGTGGCCATCGGTTTCGGTGCCCGCAACCTGGTGACGGACTTCCTCTCCGGCGTCTTCATGATCATGGAGGACCAGTACGGCGTCGGCGACAAGATCGACGCCGGGGTGGCCTCGGGCGAGGTCATCGAGGTCGGCCTGCGCGTGACCAAGCTGCGCGGCGACAACGGCGAGATCTGGTACGTGCGCAACGGCGAGATCAAGCGGATCGGCAACCTCAGCCAGGGCTGGGCGACCGCGGGCGTGGACGTGCAGGTCAAGCCCTCGGAGAGCCTGTCGCGGATCCGCGAGGTGGTCCAGCAGGTCGCCGACTCGATGGCGAAGGAGTCCCCCTGGGACGAGCGCCTGTGGGGCCCGGTGGAGGTACTGGGCCTGGACGAGGTGCTGCTCGCCTCGATGACGGTGAAGGTCTCCGCGAAGACGATGCCGGGTCAGCAGTTCGCCGTGGAGCGGGAGCTGCGCTGGCGGATCAAGGAGGCCTTCGACGCCGCGGGCATCAGGATCATCGGCGGCGTGCCGGCCGCGGACGAGGAGGACGAGGCCCCGGCGGACCCGGCGGCCTCCGTCGCCGCGCCGTCCGCGCTGGCGAACCCCGCCTCCCCGCAGTCCCTGGCCACCGCCCCGATCCCGCCGCCGGCCGGCCCGCGGATCACCAAGTAGCGGCTCCTCCGTCCCGCTCCCGCTGCCCCGCAGGCCGTGTCGTCACGACCTGCGGGGCAGCGGCATTGACACGTCTCGAACGGGGATAGGAAACTTACCTAACAGATCGCCTCGGTGAGGGAGAGCCGCCGCATGCCCGCCGCCACGCCCGGAACGCCCAGCCTGCTGCGCGCCATGAACGACCGGGCCGCACTGGACCTCCTGCTGACGCACGGTCCGCTGTCCCGGACCCGCATCGGACACCTCACCGGGCTCTCCAAGCCCACCGCCTCCCAGCTGCTGGCCCGCCTGGAGGCCGCCGGACTGGTCGTGGCCACCGGCACCGACGGCGGCCGCCCCGGCCCCAGTGCCCAGCTGTACGCGATCAACCCGCGGGCCGCGTACGTCGGCGGCCTCGACGTCACCCCGGGGCGCGTCCTCGCCGCCGTCGCGGACCTGACCGGCACCGTGATCGCCTCCCACGAGGTCCCGTACACGGAGGGCGCGCAGGCCGTCGACCAGGTGACCGCGGCCCTCGGCGGGGCCGTCAAGGCCGCCGGACTGCACCCCTGCGACCTGCACCGGGTGGTCATCGGCACGCCCGGCGCCTTCGACCCGCAGACCGGCCGGCTGCGCTACGCCAGCCACCTCCCCGGCTGGCACTCCCCCACCCTCCTCGACGACCTGGCGGCGGCCCTGCCGGTGCCCGTCGAGTACGAGAACGACGTCAACCTCGCCGCCGTCGCCGAGCAGCGCCTCGGCGCAGCCCGCGGGCACGGGGACTTCGTCCTGCTGTGGAACGAGGAGGGGCTCGGCGCCGCCCTGGTGTTCGGCGGCAGGCTGCACCGCGGCTGGACCGGCGGCGCGGGCGAGGTGGGCTTCCTGCCCGTGCCGGGCCGCCCCCTGGTCCGGCAGGTCACCCGGGCGAACTCCGGCGGCTACCAGGAGCTGGCCGGAGTGGAGGGGCTGCCCCGGCTCGCCGCGGACCTGGGCGTCGAGCCCGCCTCCTGCTCACCGGCCGACCCGGACGCCGGGCCGCACGGCCCGGAGGTCGCAGCCGCCGTCGCGCTGCTCGCGCGGGCGGCCGCCGCGCCCGAAGGCGCGCACCTGAGGTTCCTCCAGGCGTACGCCACCGCCCTGGCCACCGGTCTCGCCTCGCTGGTCGCCGTACTGGACCCGGAGATCGTGGTCCTGGCCGGGGCCGCGATCGACGCGGGCGGCGAACCGCTGCGCGAGCTGCTGGAGGCCGAGCTCGCCGAACTGGCCCCCTCGCGCCCCCGGCTGGTCCCGGGGGAGGTCCTGGAGCGGCCGGTCCTGCACGGTGCGCTGGAGAGCGCGCTCGCCGCCACCCGGGACGAGGTCTTCGACACCTCCCGCTGACCCCGCGTCACCCCCCACCCGCACACGCTCCGCGCACCACGCTCCGCCGGCACCCACAGGCCCCCACCGGAAGTTCCCTCCCGCAGAGAGCGAGCCCCGCCATGCCCAGAACCGGACGCCTGACCACCGCAGCCGCCGTCCTCGCGGCGATATCCGCACTCGCCACGGCCTGTACGGGCCCGGCCGCCGAGTCCGCCGCCGACGATCCGAAGGCGGACGTCACCCTCGCCTTCTGGCACGGCTGGTCCGCCCCGGGCGAGGTGAGGGCGATCGAGGACGGCATCGCCCGCTTCGAGGAGGCCCACCCGAACATCAAGGTCGAGGTCACCGGCAACATGACCGACGACAAGATCAACCAGGCACTGCGCGCGGGCGGGGCCAAGGCCCCCGACGTGGTGTCCTCCTTCACCACGGACAGCGTCGGCAAGTTCTGCAACTCCCGCGCCTTCGCCGACCTGAACCCCTTCCTGCAGAAGTCCGGCATCGACAAGACGAAGGTCTTCCCCAGGACCCTGCTGGAGTACACGCAGTTCAAGGGCAACCAGTGCACCCTGCCCCTGCTCAACGACGCGTACGGCCTCGTCTACAACAAGACCGCCTTCGCCGCCGCCGGCATCACCGAACCCCCCAGGACCTGGAGCCGGTTCGTCGAGGTCGCGCAGAAACTGACGAAGACGGATGCGTCCGGAGACTCTTATGAGCAGGTCGGCCTGATGCCCACCTTCCACGGCTACGAGACCACCCCCATGCGGCTCGCCGCCCAGTGGAGCCCCACCTACTTCGACGCCGAGGGCCGGTCCAACCTCTCCCGGGACCCGGCCTTCGCGAAGATGCTGACCGCGCAGAAGGACCTGGTGGCGGGGCTCGGCGGGTACGAGAAGCTGGAACGCTTCCGCAGCACCTTCGGCGACGAGTGGAGCGCCGAGCACCCCTTCCACACCGGCAAGGTCGCCATGCAGATCGACGGCGAGTGGCGGGCGCCCATGGCCAAGGAGGCCGGTGTCGCCTTCGAGATCGGCACGGCCCCGCTGCCCGTCCCCGACGACCAGGCCGCCGACTACGGCAAGGGCTACCTCTCCGGCACGGTCGTCGGCATCGCCTCGGGCAGCAGGAAGCAGAACGCAGCCTGGGAGCTGGTCCGGTACCTGACCACCGACACCGAGGCGGTGGTCGCCTTCGCCAACGCCATCCACAACGTGCCGTCCACGCTCGCCGCCCTGGAGTCCCCCGGCCTCCAGGTGACCCCGGAGCTGCGGACCTTCCTCGACATCGCCCGGCACCCGAAGTCCAGCACCACCCCGGCCCGCGCCGACGGCGGCACCTACCAGCTGACCTTCCAGGACTTCGCGTACGCCGTCGAGAAGGGCGCCGTCGCCGACATCCCCGCCGGTCTCGCCAAGGCCGACCAGCAGATCGACACGGACATCGCGAAGGCGGAGTAGCCGGTGCCCGCCGCCCGCGCCCAGCGGTCGAAGCGCCTGCGGTCCGCCGTGCGGACCGCGGCCTTCCTGTCCCCCTGGCTGATCGGATTCTCGGTCTTCTTCGCCTACCCCCTGCTGTCCACCGTGTACTTCTCCTTCACGAAGTACGACGGCTTCCGCCCGCCCGCCTTCAACGGCGCCGACAACTGGAGCTACGTCTTCAGCGACTATCCGCTGTTCTGGCCCGCGCTGCGCAACACCCTGTGGCTGGTGGTGGTGATGGTGAGCTGCCGCGTGGTCTTCGGCCTGGGCGTCGGCCTCCTCGTCACGAAGATCAAGACCGGGGTCGGGGTCTTCCGGACCCTCTTCTACCTCCCCTACCTCGCCCCGCCCGTCGCCGCCACCCTGGCCTTCGTCTTCCTGCTCAACCCCGGCACCGGCCCCGCCAACACCCTGCTGGACGCCGTGGGGCTGCCCACCCCCGGCTGGTTCACCGACGCCGACTGGTCCAAGCCCGCCCTGACCGCCCTCGCGCTGTGGGGGGTGGGCGACCTGATGGTCGTCTTCATGGCCGCGCTGCTCGACGTGCCGAAGGAGCAGTACGAGGCCGCCGAGCTGGACGGCGCCGGGGCCTGGGCGCGGCTGCGCCACATCACCCTGCCCACCATCTCGCCGATCGTCATGTTCGCCGTGGTCACCGGGGTCATCCAGGCCATGCAGTACTACACCCAGCCGCTGGTGGCGGGGAAGGTGGCGGCCGGGGTGATCGGCGGCTCCGGCCAGCAGTTCGAGCCGGGCTACCCGGACCGGTCCACCCTGACCCTGCCCCAGCTCGTCCACAACCTGGGCTTCCAGCGCTTCGACTACGGCGCGGCGTGCGTCGTGGCGCTGGTCCTGTTCGCCCTCTCCATGGCCTTCACCGCATTCCTGATGCGACGCCGTGGCGGTCTGATCGGAGCAGGTCGATGACCCCTCACCGGCCGGCGGGAGCCCACCGGCGCAAGGCCGTGCTGCACTGGATCGGCGTGCACTCGCTCGGTGTGGCCGCCGCCCTGTTCTTCGTCCTGCCCTTCGTCTTCCTCCTGCTCACCTCCCTGATGGGCGACCGGCAGACACTGACCCGCGACCTGTGGCCGGACACCTGGGAGTGGGCCAACTACGCCCGGGTGTGGCACACCCCGGGCTTCCTCACCTGGTGGCGCAACACGCTCCTGTACGCCGGAGTGGGCACCCTGTTGACCGTGGTCTCCTCCGTGCCCGTCGCGTACGCGCTCGCCACGTTCCGCTTCCGCGGCCGGAACCTGTCCCTGATGCTGGTCATCGCGATGATGATGCTGCCGCCGCAGGTGGTGGTCATCCCGATGTACCTCTTCTGGGCCAGGCAGCTCGACCTGTCCGGCAGCCTGTGGCCACTGATCGTCCCGATGGCCTTCGGCGACGCCTTCTCCATATTCCTGCTCCGGCAGTTCCTGCTGACCATCCCCGCCGAGTACCTGGACGCGGCCCGCGTGGACGGCTGCGGGGAGGTGCGCACCCTGCTGCGCGTGGTCGTGCCGATGGCCAGGCCCGGGATCGCGGCCGTCGCGCTGTTCCAGTTCTTCTCCGCCTGGAACGACTACTTCGGCCCGCAGATCTACGCCTCCGACAACCCGGCCGCCTGGACCCTCAGTTACGGACTGGAGTCCTTCAAGGGGGCCCACCACACCAACTGGAACCTGACCATGGCCGCGACCGTGCTGGTCATGGCCCCGGTGATCGTCCTCTTCTTCTTCGCCCAGAAGGCGTTCGTCGAGGGAGTCACCCTGACCGGCGTGAAAGGCTGACGACGTTGAAACTCGCAGTGGTGGGCGGCGGTTCCACCTACACCCCCGAACTCATCGACGGCTTCGCGCGACTGCGCGACACCCTGCCGGTCGAGGAACTGGTGCTGATCGACCCGGCCACCGAGCGGCTGGAGCTGATCGGCGCCCTGGCCCGCCGGATCTTCGCCCGGCAGGACCACGCCGGCCTGGTCACCACGACCACCGACCTCGACGCGGGCGTCGCCGGGGCCGACGCGGTCCTCCTCCAGCTGCGCATCGGCGGACAGGCGGCCCGGCTCCAGGACGAGACCTGGCCGCTGGAGTGCGGCTGCGTCGGGCAGGAGACCACCGGCGCGGGCGGGCTCGCCAAGGCCCTGCGCACCGTCCCGGTGGTCCTCGACATCGCCGAGCGGGTCCGGCGGGCCAGCCCCGACGCCTGGATCATCGACTTCACCAACCCGGTCGGGATCGTCACCCGGGCCCTCCTGCGCGCCGGGCACAGGGCCGTCGGGCTGTGCAACGTCGCCATCGGCCTCCAGCGGAAGTTCGCGGCGCTGCTGGACCTGGCACCCGCCGACGTCCACCTGGACCACGTGGGCCTCAACCACCTCACCTGGGAGCTGGGGGTGCGCCGCGGCGGCCCGGACGGCGAGGACCTGCTGCCCGGGCTGCTCGCCGAGCACGGGGAGGCCGTCGCCGCGGACCTGCGGCTGCCGCGGGCGGTCCTGGACCGGCTCGGCGTCGTCCCCTCGTACTACCTGCGCTACTTCTACTCCCACGACGAGGTCGTACAGGAGCTGGGCACCAAGCCCTCGCGGGCCGCCGAGGTCGCCGCGATGGAGCGCGAACTGCTCGGCCTGTACGCGGATCCGGCCCTCGACGAGAAGCCCGCACTGCTGGCGAAGCGGGGCGGCGCCTTCTACTCGGAGGCGGCCGTGGACCTGGCGGCCGCGCTGCTGGGCGGCGGCGGCCCGGAGGTCCAGGTGGTGAACACGTACAACAACGGCACGCTGCCCTTCCTGCCCGACGACGCCGTCGTCGAGGTCCAGGCGCGCGTCCGCGCCGCCGGCGGCTCCGGCCCGGTCCCGCTCCCGGTGCCGCGCCCGGACCCGCTGTTCGCCGGGCTGATCTCGCACGTGACGGCGTACGAGGACCTCGCGCTGGACGCGGCCCTGCGCGGCGGCCGCGAACGGGTGTTCAGGGCGCTGCTGGCGCACCCGCTGGTCGGCCAGTACGACCTGGCGGAAGGGCTGACCGACCGGCTCCTCGCGCACAACAAGGAGCACCTGCCATGGGCGTGACCCGCGTGACCCTCCCTCCGGTCCTCGCGATCGACGCGGGCAACAGCAAGACAGACGTCGCGCTCCTCGGCCCGGACGGGTCGGTGCTGGCCACCGGGCGGGCCGGGGGCTTCCAGCCGCCCCGTACCGGTGTGGCTGCGGCCGTGGACGTACTGGCCGAGGCGCTGGCCTCGGCGGGCCTGCGCGCCGACGGCGGGGCCGGGCCCGTCGCGGAGCACGTGTCGGCCTGTCTCGCCAACGCCGACTTCCCCGTCGAGGAGAAACTGCTGGCGGACGAGATCGGGCGGCGCGGCTGGGGGCGCGCGACCACGGTGCACAACGACACCTTCGCGCTGCTGCGCGCCGGACTGCCCACGGGCGCCGCACCGCGCGGCGTGGCGGTGGTGTGCGGGGCCGGCATCAACTGCGTCGGGATGACCCCGGACGGGCGGACCGCGCGCTTCCCCGCGGTCGGGCGGATCTCCGGCGACTGGGGCGGCGGGGGCGGACTGGCCGAGGAGGCCCTGTGGTGCGCCGCCCGGGCGGAGGACGGGCGGGGGGCGGACACGGAGCTGGCCCGGGCGCTGCCCGCGCGGCTCGGCCACGCCTCGATGGCCTCGCTGATCGAGGCCCTGCACCTGGGGGAGGTGCCGGCCGGCCGGCGGCACGAGCTGACCCCGGTGCTGTTCGAGGTGGCCGCCGCCGGGGACCCGGTGGCGCTCTCGCTGGTGCACCGTCAGGCGGACGAAGTCGTGGCCATGGCCGCGGTGGCGCTGGGCCGCCTGGGGCTGCTGGACGAGGAGGTGCCGGTGGTGCTGGGCGGCGGGGTGCTGGCGGCCCGGCACCCCCCGCTCGACGAGCGGCTCGCGGCCGGCTTCGCCGCACGGGCCCCGCAGGCCCGGATCACGGTGGTCACGGCGCCCCCGGTGCTGGGCGCCGCGCTGCTCGGCCTGGACGCGGTCGGGGCCCCGGCGCCGGTCCACGGAAAACTCCGCGCCCATTTCGGGTGAACCGGGCCCCGGAATGCGCCCGGTCTGGAACCGTTGCGGCCGTAAGGACGTATTGACGGTGAAGGGGTGACGAAAGGCACCCGCGGGGGCGGATCGCCCCGGATCCAGCACCGGGTGCTGTGGTCCACCGGCACTACGGCCATACTGCTGCTGCGCAGGGGGACTCCTCCTGCGCCTGCTGGGGGGACGACAGGACCGAGGGGGAGGTCACGGTGGCGATCACATCACGCGCGCCCGCGCCCGGGGGTGGTGTCCCCGTGGCGCCCGCCGGCGTGCCGGCGCCGCCGCCCGAGGGCCCACCGGGCCGGCGCACCGCCTGGTCCGAGGGGGTGCAGCGGCTGCGCGAGGCCGCCACCACCGAACCGGGCCGGCTGCGGATCACCGGGGCGGTACTGGCCGCCCTGATCATGCTGTTCGGCGCGGTGAGCGTGTGGGAGATCTCCGACCGGGCCGGCGCCGCCGACGACGTCGTGGGCCGCAGCCAGCCGCTGAGCGCGGACGCGGCCAGCATCTACCGTTCCCTCGCCGACGCCGACACCACCTCCTCCAGCGGGTTCCTCCTCGGCGCGCAGGAGCCGCGCGAGGTCCGCCAGCGCTACGAGAAGGACATCGCCAACGCCTCGCGCCTGCTGGTGAGCGCCGCCGCGAACGCCGGCGGCAGCGAGGAGTCCCGTGAGCAGATCACCCTGTTGAGTGAACAGCTGCCGCGCTACACCGGCCTGATCGAGCAGGCGCGGGCCACCAACCGGCAGGGCCTCCCGCTGGGCGGCGCCTACCTCCGTTACGCCAACGAACAGATGACCACCCAGCTGCTGCCCGCCGCCCAGCGGCTGTACGAGGCGGAGACCCGGCGGCTGCACACCGACGACGACGACGCCCGGTCCTGGCCGATCGGCTCGCTGGGCCTGGGCCTGCTCGCCCTGGCCGCCCTGGTGTGGGCGCAGCGGCGCAACTACCGGCACACGAACCGGGTCTTCAACCACGGGCTGGTGGCCGCGACGGCGGCCTCCGTGGTGGTGCTGCTCTGGCTGTCCGTCGGCCACACGGTGGCGCGTTCCTCACTGAGTGAAGCGCGCACGGACGGGCAGGAGTCGATGAAGGTGCTCAACGACGCGCGGATCGCCTCCCTCCAGGCCCGGGCGAGTGAGAACCTGACACTGGTCGCGCGGGGCGCCGTACTGGCCGAGGACAAGAGGTCCGACAAGTACGACGTGGACTTCACGCACAACATGAAGCAGCTGGACGCGGGGCTCGCGACCGCACTGCGACTGGCCGACGACGACGCCGGCCGGGAGCCCGTGAGCCGTGCCGCCGACGGCGTGGAGCAGTGGAAGAAGCGGCACCAGGCGGCCCGGGAGGCGGACTTGAAGGGGGACTACGAAGCCGCGCTGCCCCAGGTCATCGGGGACGAACAGCACAAGCAGAGCAGCGGCGCCGCCTTCGACACGGTGGACGCCTCCCTGGAACAGGCCGTCGCCCACGAGCAGCGGGAGTTCACCCGTGCGGCCCGGGACGGGCTCGGCGCGCTGGGCGGACTGGTGACGGGCTCGGCGGTCCTGGTGGTCATCGGCGCGACAGCGGCCCTGCTCGGTATCGGGCGCAGGCTTTCGGAGTACAGGTGAGAGCGATGCGGATACGGGCGAGGCGGGCCGCCGAGGGCCATGAGGAGTACGCGGGGCACGAGGGGTGCGAGGAGCTCTCGGGCCGCAGGCGTGCCCGGGGCGCGCCGTCCGGCCTCCGGCGGGCCGCGGGCCGGCTGCGCGGCTGGGGCGGCGTGAGCGCCATGGCCGCCGCCTGCGCCGTGACGGCCGCGCTGGTGCTGCTGCCGCTCGCCCACGCGACACCGGACACCGCCCCCGGCGTCCCCGCCCACGGGCCCGCCCAGGCCGCGGCGGCGGCTCCGGCGGCGCCCTGGGTCCTCTCGGACACCTGCCAGGACCCCGAGGCCAGCCTGCGCCCGTCCGACGTGGACGGCGCGGCCATCGCGCGGATCAAGGCGGCGGGCAAGCTCGTCGCGGGAGTGGACCAGAACAGCTTCCGCTGGGGGTACCGCAACCAGACCGCGGAGGGCGGCCGCCTCGACGGCTTCGACATCGACCTGGTCAAGGCCATCGCCAAGGACATCCTGGGCGACGAGAACGCGGTCATCTACCGGGCCATCCCGACGAGCCAGCGCATCCCCGCCCTGCAGGAGGGGCGCGTCGACATCGTCGTGCGGACCATGACCATCAACTGCAAGCGGCTGGAGGACGTCGCCTTCTCGACGGCCTACTTCGAGGCCGGACAGCAGGTCCTGGCCCCGAAGGGTTCGCCGATCACCGGCTACGACGCCTCGCTGAAGGGCAAGCGGATCTGCGTCGCGGCCGGTTCCACGGCGGAGAGCGCGCTCAAGGCCCAGTCGTACGGATCGGTGCCGGTCACCGTCGCGAACCAGCTGGACTGCCTGGTCCGGCTCCAGCTGCACGAGGTCGACGGCATCATCACCGACAACGCCCTCGCCGCCGGCCAGGCCGCGCAGGACCCGTCGGTGCGGCTGGTGGGCTCGCCCTTCACCCGCGAGTTCTACGGTGTCGCGATGAACAAGGACGCCTCCGACCTGGTCCGCCGGGTCAACAAGGTGCTGGAGAACTACCGCGCGGGCGGCAACGACAGCCCGTGGATGAGGGCGTACCTCAAGCACCTGCAGCCCGTGCTGCCCGGCGTGACCGCCCCGCCCGCGCCCAAGTACCGGGACGGCTGAGGCCGGTGGCGATTTCGGGCACGGGGCCGGGCACGAGGTCGGACGCGGAGGGGCCCACGGAAGCGGACACGGAGGCGGCGGAAGCGGAGGCACAGTCGGTGGAGACGGGGTCTGCAGTGATGGACCGGGACGGCGTCGACCGTGCCCTGACCCGGCTGGGCGCGGAGCACGAGGCCGTCGAGACCTCGCTGCTCGCGCTCCAGGACCACGCCGGGCGCCGGCTGCTGGAGGGCGCCGATCTGACCGGGCTCACCCGGGAGCGCTGGGCGGCCGCCGACGCGGACATCACCCGTCTGTGGACGTACTTCGACGCCTACAGCGGGGCGCTGACCGCCGCACGGGAGATCCGTGAGCGGCGCCGCTGGCCGAACCGCGAAGACCTGATCGAGCTGACCGAGCGGCTGCGCGGGCCCGGGGTCCTGATCGCCGGGGCGGCCACGGAGGGCGCCGCGCTGGCGGAACGGGTCTCCCTCGCCGAGCTCGTGTCCCGGATGAACGACCTCTACGCGCGTTCGCTGGACGTGGTGGTCGCGGCCGACGCCGTGTGGTCGGCGCTGCCCGCCCGGATCGACCTGCTCGCCGCCGAGCTGCACCGCACCCGTTCGCTGGCCCACTCGGTGGGCGTGCGGCCGGGCGAGCACCCCTCGGGCGACGACCTGGAGTACATCACCGCCGAGCTCACGGAGCTGCGCGCCCGGGTGATCGCGGATCCGCTGGCCTTCTGGCGTCCCGCCGCGGGGAGTTCCGCGCCCGGCGGCGGCCGCCCGGACACCGCGCGCTACGACCGGGCCGCGCTCGCGCTGGAGGACGTACGCCGGGAGGTCGAGGCGGTGCTGGACGTGCGCCAGGACGCCGAGCAGCGACTGATCAGCCTGCGCGACGTGCTCTCGCGGGCCGACCGGACCCTGGCGGAGGCGCGGACGGCGCGCGTCGAGGTGCTGGCGAAGATCGCCGCGTCCGAGGTGCCGGTGGTCAGCGGTCCGCCGACGGTGCTGCAGGAGCAGCTCGCGGCGGCGGCCGAGCACCGGCGCCAAGCGCGCTGGCACCGGCTCTCACCGCTGCTGGAATCCCTGGAGGAGCGGGCCGAGGAGGAACTGCGCAGGGCCCGTGAATCGTTGACCGCGGTGACGGCGCCGCTGGCCGTGCGGGCCGAGCTGCGCGGCCGTCTCGACGCCTACAAGGCGAAGGTGGCCCGGCACGGCCTGGCGGAGGACCCCCTGCTGATCGAGAGGTACGACGTGGCCCGGCGCATGCTGTGGAGCGCGCCCTGCGACCTGCGGGCCGCGGAGCAGGCTGTCCTGCGCTACCAGCAGGCGACCGCGGAGTCGCTGGCGCCGCGGCACCGGCCCGAGGAGACGATCCGGCCGGACGAGCCGGGGACGGAGGACGCATGAGCATGATCGGAGCAGCGTGCGTTCGCCCCGGCTGCCCGGGAACGTACGAGGACATGGGTGGCGGCGAGCTGTACTGCGACACCTGCGGCCTGGCCCCGGTCGGCTCGATCGCGGCGGGTGCGGAGGAGCTGGTGTCGCCGCCGACGGGGATGACGAGCGCGGCCCGCGGCTCCCTGGGGTCGGGCGGGTCCCACGGGTCCTACGGCTCCCACGGGTCGCAGGGCTCCCAGGGGTCCCACGGTTCGGCGCGCTCCTCGGCGTCGGCCCGGTCCTCCCGGTCCTCCTCGTCCCGCCGTTCGGTGTCGGGCCGGCTCTCACGGGCCCTGACGGGGCAGGCGTCCACCCGGTCGGTGTCGGTGCGCAGTTCGGGCTCGGCCGCGTCGTCGGGCCGCAGCCGGCTCGGTGCCGGACTGGTCAACGTGCCGGAGGTGCCGCGTCCGGACCCCTCGACGGCGGTCCTGGAGAATCCGGAGGTGCCGGAGCGCAAGCGCTTCTGCTCGCGTTCGGACTGCGGCGCCCCGGTGGGCCGGGCCCGTGGGGACCGGCCCGGCCGGACGGAAGGGTTCTGCACCAAGTGCGGGCACCCGTACTCCTTCGTGCCCAAGCTGCGCGCCGGTGAAGTGGTGCGCGGCCAGTACGAGGTGGCGGGCTGCCTCGCACACGGCGGTCTCGGCTGGGTGTACCTGGCGGTGGACCGGGCCGTCGCGGACCGGTGGGTCGTCCTCAAGGGCCTGCTGGACACCGGCGACCAGGACGCGATGGAGGCCGCGATCTCGGAGCGGCGCTTCCTCGCGGAGATCGAGCACTCCAACATCGTGCGGATCTACAACTTCGTGGAGCACCTGGACCAGCGGACCGGTTCGCTGGACGGGTACATCGTCATGGAGTACGTCGGCGGCAAGTCGCTGAAGGAGATCGCGAACGAGCGGCGCAGGCCGGACGGCCGACGCGACCCGCTGCCGGTCGAACAGGCCTGCGCGTACGGCATCGAGGCGCTGGAGGCGCTGGGCCACCTGCACAGCCGGAACCTGCTGTACTGCGACTTCAAGGTCGACAACGCGATCCAGCAGCAGGACCAGCTGAAGCTGATCGACATGGGCGCGGTGCGGCGGATGGACGACGAGGAGTCGGCCATCTACGGCACGGTGGGCTACCAGGCCCCGGAGGTCGCGGAGCTGGGGCCGTCGGTGGCCTCCGACCTGTACACGGTGGCGCGGACGCTTGCCGTCCTGACCTTCGACTTCCAGGGCTACACCAACGTGTTCGTGGATTCGCTGCCGGATCCGGAGCACATCGAGGTGTTCCGACGGTACGAGTCCTTCTACCGGCTGCTCGTACGGGCGACCGACCCGGACCCGGGGCGGCGCTTCGCGTCGGCGCAGGAGATGGCCGACCAGCTGACGGGCGTACTGCGCGAGGTGGTCGCGCTGCAGACGGGGCAGCCGCGGCCGCAGCTGTCCACCCTCTTCGGCCCGGAACTGCGGGTTCCGGACACCCGGCTGTTCACCGGCACGGACACGTCGGACACGGTCGTCTCCCGCCTGGGCCACCGCGAGGTCGCCTCCCGCGGCACCGGCCTGCGGAACCTGTGGGGCCGCGCCCTGCCGACGGCTCCGGCGCCGGGCGGACCCGGGACGGGCCGGCAGCCGGGCGCCACGCCCGTACCCGGCGCAGCCGCGCGCGCCCCGGGCGCGGGCACCTCGCCGGGCGCGCCGGGGCAGCGGCACGCCGCGCCCGGCGGCGCAGCCGCTGCGACGGGGACCGCCGCGCCCGGCGCGGGAAACCCGCCCGCCTTCGGCGCGGCCTCCGGCCCGCCCGGCTCCGCCCCCGGCGGCACACCCGGCCCCTGGCACCCCGCGCCGGGCGGCGCAGCCGCCCGCGCCTTGGGCGCCGGCACCCCGCCCGGCGGGACCGGGTTGACCACGGCCACGCACGTGGCGGGGGCGGCCGTGCCGCGGGCACGGCAGGCTCCCGCGACCGCGGCGGGCCCCGCGCCCGCGCCCCTGACCGCGTCCCCCGCCGGAGGCACCCGCACCGCCACCACGCTCGACGCCCGCGACAGCGCCCTGGCGCTGCCCGTACCGCTGGTGGACGCCGGCGACCCCAACGCCGGTTTCCTGGCCGGGCTGCTGGCCTCCGCGCCCGCGGACCTGCTGGGCGCGCTGGCCTCGGCACCCTCCGACTCGGCCGAGTTGCGGCTGCGCGAGCTGCGGGCCCGGCTGGAGCTCGGCGAACCGGCCGCGGCCGGGGACGCCCTCGCCGAGCTGGAGGCCCGTCACCCGGACGACTGGCGCGTGGTGTGGGCCCGCGGCATCGTCTCGCTGGCCACCGGTGACGACGAGACAGCGGCCGTGTCCTTCGACGCGATCTACGACGCGTTCCCGGGCGAGCCCGCGCCGAAGCTGGCCCTCGGGCTGTGCGCGGAGGTGCTGGGCCAACTGGACAACGCCGCCGAGTACTACCGCCTGGTCTGGATCACCGACCCGGGATTCGTCAGCGCGGCGTTCGGGCTGGCGCGGGTCCAACTGGCCGCCGGTGACCGGGACGGAGCCGTGCGCACGCTGGAATCCGTACCGGAGGCGTCCATCCACTACACCGCCGCGCGGGTGGCGGCCGTACGCGCACGTCTGCGCGACCGGTCACCGGACGAGCCTCTGCTGGCCGATCTTTCGGCCGCCGCCGACCAGGTGGAGGCCCTGCGGAGGTTCGGGCTGGACCCGGAACGGCAGGAGTTGCTGGCGACGGAGGTTCTGGGCTCGGCCCTGGACTGGGTACTGTCGGGTGGTCGGGGTGCCG
The DNA here is from genome assembly GCF_000720645.1 of Streptomyces sp. NRRL S-378. Classification (NCBI taxonomy): domain Bacteria; kingdom Bacillati; phylum Actinomycetota; class Actinomycetes; order Kitasatosporales; family Streptomycetaceae; genus Streptomyces; species Streptomyces sp. NRRL S-378. The sequence continues at coordinate 131,997 of NZ_JOBX01000006.1, read as the reverse complement.
ACCCCGGCCGGACCTCGCTGCTCGGCAGTCAACTGGACGAGCGGGGCCTGCGCTTCGGCCTGGAGCGCTCGTACCGCGTCCTCGCACGGCTGGCTCGGCGTGGCGAGGAGAGGATCGAACTGGTGGAGCGGGCCAACCGTTTCCGTCCCCGGACGTGGGTGTGATTGATGTCGATGCATCGGCTGTCGGGCTGCCCCAGCTGCGCGGAACCCCTCGAAGAGGGTGACCGTTTCTGCGGTCTGTGCGGCTACGCCCTGACCCCTTCTTCCGCGGCCGCGTCCACGGACCACCCGACCGTTCCCATCCCACCGGCGCCACCCGCACCACCCGCGCCATCCGCGCCGCCGGCACCGCCCGCGGGCGGGTACGCGATCCCGGCCCCGGCCCCGGCCGCCTCGCGCGCCTCCTCCGGCGCCGCCGAACCCGCCCCCGGCTGGGGCAGCGTGGCCGCGGCCGCGCCGACCCTGGTCGGGGACCCGGCCGACTGGGCGGCCGCCCCGGCGCCGCACCAGCCGGAACCGGAGTCCCGGCCGGGCCCGGCCGGCGCCTCGTACCCGGGCCCGGGCCACGAGAACCCCTACGACCCCGGCACGCCCCCGGAAGGGACCCCTTGGGGTGTCGCCGGCTCCCCGCCCCCGCCCACGACCCCGGCCCCGCAGGGCCCGGCGGACGGCCCCGAGACCCGCCACGACCGGCCCGGCGGCGACCCCGGCACGCCCGCCGGGGCGACGCCCTGGAGCACGGGCGAGGCCCCGTACGAGAACCCGTACGACAGCGCGCCCCCGCCGGGCGCGACGCCCGCCGCGGCCCCCGGCCCGACACCCGGCGGGAAGACCTGCGTGGCCTGCCGGGCCGGGCACGTCGACACCGACGGGTACTGCGAGCACTGCGGGCACGCCCAGCCCCGGGAGCGGGACCACGTCGAGGAGGAACTGGGCAGCGTCGCCGCCGTCAGCGACCGCGGGCTGCGCCACCACCGCAACGAGGACTCGTTCGCCGTGTCGGCCACCGCCCTGCCCGACGGCTCCGCCGCCACCGTGGCCATCGTCTGCGACGGGGTGTCCTCAGCGAGCCGCCCCGACGACGCGTCGGCCGCCGCGGCCGCCGCCGCGAACGAGGCACTCCTGGAGGCCCTCCCCCGCGGCGCGCACCCCCAGGAGGCCATGCACGAGGCGATCCTGGCCGCCGCCGCGGCGGTCGACGCGCTGGCCCCCGAGGTCCCCGGCGCGCAGAACGCGCCCGCCTGCACCCTGGTCGGCGCCGTCGTCAGCGGCGGCCTGCTGACCATCGGCTGGGTGGGCGACAGCCGCGCCTACTGGGTGCCCGACGACCGCGCCGCGCTGCCCCGCCGGCTCACCGAGGACGACTCGTGGGCCGCCCAGATGGTCGCCGCCGGCCTGATGGGCGAGGCCGAGGCCTACGCGGACGTCCGCGCGCACGCCATCACCGGCTGGCTGGGCGCCGACGCCTACGAGCTCGAACCGCACACCGCGATCTTCAAGCCGGACCACCCGGGCGTGGTCGTGGTCTGCACCGACGGACTGTGGAACTACGCGGAGTCCGCGCGGGAGATGGCGCAGGTCCTGCCCGTCGACGCCGCAGTCCGCCCGCTGCACAGCGCACAGGTGCTCGTGGGGCACGCCCTCGACGGCGGCGGCCACGACAACATCACCGTGGCCGTCGTGCCGTTCGCCACGCAGCCCGGACGGGAACGGGAACCGGGAGCGGCCCCGGAGACCGGCACGGCACCACCAGCGGAACCGGAAGTGGAAGCGCGCCCGCAGGTCTGACCCGCCTGCCCGAGCCCTCGAGGAGTCCAGCCGATGGCGAATTTCGCCAAGCCGAGCGCACCGCGCTTCAGCGTGGACGTGTACCAGAACGAGTTCCTTCCCGAAGGCGGGCGGGACGTCCACGCCATCGTCACCGTCACCGCCACCGGCGGGGGCAGCGTCACCCGCGGGACGCCCGCCGACGGCACGGCCGCCGTCGTGATCATGGTCGACTGCTCGGGCTCCATGGAGTACCCGGCGGAGAAGATGCGGGGCGCCCGCGAGGCCACGGCCGCGGCCGTCGACACCCTGCGCGACGGCACGGCCTTCGCGGTGATCGCCGGCACGCACGTGGCCAAGGAGGTCTATCCGGGTCTGGGCCGCCTCGCCGTCGCCGGCCCCGCCACCCGGGCCGAGGCCAAGGAGGCCCTGCGCGGCCTCAGCGCCGGCGGCGGCACCGCCATCGGCACCTGGCTGCGCCTGGCCGACGGCCTGCTGCGCGGCTCCACCGCGGCCATCCGGCACGGCATCCTGCTCACCGACGGACGCAACGAGCACGAGGAGCCGGCCGTCCTGCGCGCCACCCTGGACGCCTGCGCGGGCCGCTTCACCTGCGACGCCCGCGGTGTGGGCACCGACTGGGAGGTGAAGGAGGTCACCGGCATCGCCAGCGCCCTGCTCGGCTCCGCCGACATCGTGGCCGACCCGGCCCACCTCACCGAGGACTTCACGCGCATGATGGAGAAGGTCATGGGCAAGGAGGTCGCGGACGTCTCCCTGCGCCTGTGGACCCCGGTCGGCGTGGAGATCCAGTACGTCAAGCAGGTCGCACCCACCGTGCAGGACCTGACCGACCGCCGTACCGACACGGGCCCGCGCGCGGGCGACTACCCGACCGGGTCGTGGGGCGACGAGTCCCGCGAGTACCACGTGTGCGTCCGGGTCCCCGGCGCGGCCGTCGGCCAGGAGATGCTCGCCTCCCGCGCCACGCTGGTGCGGCCGGCCACGGGCGGCGAGCCCGAGGCCGTCCTGGCCCAGGGCCTGGTGCGCGCGGTGTGGACCGACGACGTGGCCGCGTCCACCGCCATCAACCCGCAGGTGGCCCACTACACCGGGCAGGCGGAGCTGGCGCAGGCTATCCAGCAGGGCCTCGAAGCCCGCAAACTGGGCGATGTCGATGGTGCTACGGCCAAACTCGGACGGGCCGTACAACTGGCGAGCGTCTCCGGGAACGCCGACACAGCACGACTTCTGTCGAAGGTGGTGGATGTGGTGGACGCGGTGGCGGGTACTGTGCGGCTGAAAGCGAAGGTTGCCGACGCCGACGAGATGACTCTCGAAACACGTTCCACGCAGACCGTCCGAGTGAAGAAGTTCTGAGAGCCTCCCGCATGACGCAGGGAGAAGAAGGGGGAAGAGCCGCCATGCCGACCTGCCCGAACGGGCACCAGTCCGCCTCCGACGACTGGTGCGAGGTCTGCGGCCACCGCATGGGTACCCCCGAGGGTCCCCCCGCCGTGCCTTCCTACGGCTACGGCTTCCCCCCGACCGCCGGTGAACCGACCGCCCAGGCAGAGCTCTGCCCGCAGTGCCGGACCCCGCGCGAGGCCATGGCCCCGTTCTGCGAGGAGTGCCGGTACAACTTCCTGACCCGAGCGGCGACCCCCTACACGCCGCCTCCGGTCTCGGACCCGGCGCCGCCGGCGCCCGGCGCCGGTGCCGCTGCCGGGCCCCGTCCGGGCAGCCCGCCCCCGCCGCCCGTGCCGGCGCCGGGGACGTACGGCCAGGACCACTTCGAGTACCAGGGCTCGCGGCCGTCCCGCGTCAACCGCCCGGCGGAGCCGCTCCAGCGCGAGGACGACTGGCTGCTGCCGCCGCCCGCGCACGAGCCGCCGCCGGCGTACCAGCAGGCCCCGCAGCAGGCGCAGTACCAGCAGCAGGCCCCGCCGCAGCACCAGCAGGACTACCAGCAGGACTACGGCCGGCAGCCCCAGGCGCCGTCGTACCAGCCCCTCCCGCCCCAGGGCGGGTCCTGGAGCGCGACGATCGGCCCCGACCGCTCGTACTTCATGGCGATGATGCAGCGCAGCGGTCCCGAGGCGACCGGCCTCAACCTGCCCGCGTACTCCCCGGAGCAGCACCTCCCGCTGTCCGGCGGCCAGATCACCATCGGCCGCCGCCGCGCCTCCACGGGCGAGTCCCCGGACATCGACCTGTCGGTGCCCCCGGAGGACCCGGGCGTCTCCCACCAGCACGCGGTGCTGGTGCAGCAGCCCGACATGAGCTGGGCGGTGGTGGACCAGAACTCCACCAACGGCACCACCATCAACGGCGGCGAGGACCCGATCCAGCCCTACGTCCCGGTCCCGCTCGCCGACGGCGACCGCGTCCACGTGGGCGCCTGGACCACGATCACCATCCGCCGCGGCTGATCAGGCTCCCCCCAGGGGCCACACGTAGGGACCCTGGGGGTCGTCCAGCCACGACCACTGGCCGTCCGGACCGACCGAGACGCCGAAGCGCTCGCGGCCCGGGCGGCCCTCGCTGCGCCACAGGTCCAGGGCCTCGCGGGGGTGCAGTACCCCGGCGGTCAGCACGAGCATGAACTGGAAGCGCTCGTTCTCCACCAGCTCGTACGGGAGCCCGCGCACCATCGCCGTCCGGTCGGGCGGCGGTACGGCCGTGGCCCCGCGCAGCGGGACGAAGTAGGCCGGGGTGTGCAGGAAACGGCCCTCGGCGAAGCCGGCGTCCCGGACCGTGAGCGCGATCAGCCCGGTCGACAGCGGGGCCAGGATGCGGGCCCCGGGCCGGCACTGGCCGAGCCAGGCGTGCGGGACCAGCGGCAGCGTGCAGGTCACCAGGATCCGGTCGAACGGGGCCCGGGCGGGGCAGCCGCGGGCGCCGTCGCCGGTGACCACCGTCGGGTGGTAGCCGAGGCGGGCCAGGTGGGCCCGGGCGGACTCGGTGATCTCCTCGTCCAGGTCCACGGTGGTGACGTGCTCGTCGCCGAGGCGGTGGCAGAGCAGGGCCGCGTTGTAGCCGGTGCCCGCCCCGATCTCCAGGACGTCGTCGCCGTCGCGCACGTCGAGGGCGGCCAGCATCTTCGCCATCAGGGAGGGCTGGCTGCTGGAGGACACCAGGCGGCCGTCGCGCAGCCGGGTGGCGAGCGGGGCGTCGACGTACACCCCGCGCAGCCAGCGGGCCCGCTGGGCGGGGTCGGGGTCCTCGGCCCAGAGCCGTTCGTGGCCGGCGCCGCGGTCGGCCCAGAAGTAGGGCACGAAGGCGTGCCGGGGCACGGCCGCGAAGGCCGCCCGCCAGCGCGGGTCCTCCAGCACGCCGGCCGCGGTCAGCTCCCGCACCTGGGCGGCGTGCGCGGTCTCCCGCAGGTCCCGCGTCCCGGTGCGTGCGCTGTGTGCGGTGTGTGCGGCCATGCCTCCACTGTCCTGCGGCCGGCCCGCACGTGCGAGCGCGAAGGCGCACCCGGACGGCACCGGGCGTCTGAGACGATGGTCGGGTGAATGAGATTCCGCAGGGCGGCCTTCAGGAGCAGGAGCAGACCTTCTACGAGCAGGTGGGCGGCGAGGACACCTTCCGTCGCCTCGTGCGGCGCTTCTACCAAGGGGTCGCGGAGGATCCCCTGCTGCGCCCGATGTACCCGGAGGAGGACCTCGGTCCGGCCGAGGAACGTTTCGCGCTGTTCCTGATGCAGTACTGGGGCGGGCCGACCACGTACAGCCGGCACCGCGGCCACCCGCGGCTGCGGATGCGGCACGCGCCGTTCCAGGTGGACACGGCGGCCCACGACGCCTGGCTGAAGCACATGCGGGTGGCGCTGGACGAGCTGGGCCTGGCGCCGGAGCACGAGGCGCAGCTGTGGAAGTACCTCACGTACGCCGCCGCGTCGATGATCAACACGGCGGGCTAGGGCGTCTCCTGGTGGCGGGCTGACGCGTCCCCCGGGGGGAGGCACCCGCGGGTCGGCCGCGGGTGCGCGCCTGGTGCGCGGGTCAGACGGGGCTGACCCGGAAGGCGCCGAGGCCGCCGGTGGCGCCGGGACGGCGGGTGGCGACGGAGCCGTACGGGGTGCGCAGCCGCAGCCAGCTCCCGGAAGCGAGCAGCGCCACCGGGTCGGGGGCTGCGCCGGACGGGGTGGCGGGCACCGTGGCCCGTACCGGCCGCAGGAAGCCCAGGGACTGCGCGGCGTGCGCGACGCGCAGCGGCAGCTCGGTGTCGCCCAGGGTGCGGGACCAGATCTCGCGGCCGATGCGGTCGCGCTCGGACCGGGTCCGGTGCTGCGCGGGCAGGGCCTCGTCACGGGCCCGGAACTCGGCGACGGAGGATGCCAGGGCCTGGGCGATCGCTTCGGGGCCGGGCAGGCCCGGCAGCTGCTGCCAGCCACCGCGGGGCGGGAGCACCCCGGTCCAGGGCGGTCCGGTGACCGGCCCGGGCACGGTGGCCCCGGCCGAGGCCTCGTCCACGGACTCCAGCAGCTCACCGGCGGACACGGTGACGTCCAGCGGTGTCGTCACGGGTACGGCGAGCCGCACGGTGCGGATGGCCAGGACCTCGAAGGAGGGCGGCCGCCCGAACACGCCGAGCGCGCCGCCGCCCGACTGGAGGCGGACGGCGGCGGCCCGGTCGTAGTGCACCAGCCGGCCCAGGAAGGCGGCGAGGTCCGCCGCCTCCCCGGAGTCGGCGAAGCGCAGCTGCTCACTCATGCCGCGATGGCCTCGGCGCGCGGCTCGTCGAGGTACTCCTCGAGGAAGTGCCTCTCCTCGGCCGTGATGCGGCGGGGCCGCCCCGCGGCGAGGTTGTAGGGCACGACCACGGTCTCCGCGCGCACGTAGACGGTCTCGGGCCTGTCCTCGGTCGCCTCGTCCTTGACCTCGTAGCGGATGGTCAGGGAAGCGGCGCCTATCCGGGTCACCCAGGACTCGATGAGGACCGGCTCGTGCCGGTGTACGAGGGGCAGCTTGTAGTCGATCTCGTGGCGGGCCACGACGGATCCGCCCGTGAAGGACTCGCTGCCCTCCCCCGGCGCGAGGCGGAACATGAAGTCGATCCGTGCCTCCTCCAGATAGCGGAGGAAGACGACGTTGTTGACGTGCCCGAAGGCATCCATGTCCGCCCAGCGCAGGGGGCAACGGTATTGGTGTCTGGCCATGGCCGTGACCTCGGCTCTCCCCTCAGCCTCGGGTGAGCTTCTTGTAGGTGGCGCGGTGCGGACGGGTCGCGTCCGGGCCGAGCCGCTCGATCTTGTTCTTCTCGTAGGACTCGAAGTTGCCCTCGAACCAGAACCACTTGGACTCGCCCTCGTAGGCGAGGATGTGGGTGGCCACCCGGTCCAGGAACCAGCGGTCGTGGGAGACGACCACGGCCGCACCGGGGAACTCCAGCAGCGCGTTCTCCAGCGAGCCCAGGGTCTCGACGTCGAGGTCGTTGGTGGGCTCGTCGAGGAGCAGCAGGTTGCCGCCCTGCTTGAGGGTGAGCGCGAGGTTCAGGCGGTTGCGCTCACCGCCGGAGAGCACGCCGGCCGGCTTCTGCTGGTCCGGGCCCTTGAAGCCGAAGGCGCTGACGTACGCGCGGGACGGCATCTCGACGTTGCCGACGTTGATGTAGTCCAGCTCGTCCGACACGACCGCCCAGAGGGTCTTCTTGGGGTCGATGTTGGCGCGGCCCTGGTCCACGTAGCTGATCTTGACGGTCTCGCCGACCTTGATCTCGCCGGAGTCCGGCTTCTCCAGGCCCTGGATCATCTTGAAGAGCGTGGTCTTGCCGGCGCCGTTCGGGCCGATGATGCCGACGATGCCGTTGCGCGGCAGCGTGAAGGACAGGTCGTCGATGAGGACCTTGTCACCGAACGCCTTGGAGAGGTTGTTGACCTCGACCACGATCGAGCCCAGACGCGGGCCCGGCGGGATCTGGATCTCCTCGAAGTCCAGCTTGCGCATCTTGTCGGCCTCGGCCGCCATCTCCTCGTAGCGGGCGAGACGGGCCTTGGACTTGGCCTGGCGGCCCTTGGCGTTGGAGCGGACCCACTCCAGCTCTTCCTTGAGGCGCTTGGCGCGCTTCTCGTCCTTCTTGCCCTCGACCTTGAGGCGCTCGGCCTTCTTCTCCAGGTAGGTGGAGTAGTTGCCCTCGTAGGGGTGGGCGCGGCCGCGGTCGAGCTCGAGGATCCACTCGGCGACGTTGTCGAGGAAGTAGCGGTCGTGGGTGACGGCCACGACGGCGCCCTTGTACTGGGCCAGGTGCTGCTCCAGCCAGTTCACGGACTCGGCGTCGAGGTGGTTGGTGGGCTCGTCGAGGAGCAGCAGGTCGGGGGCCTCCAGCAGCAGCTTGCAGAGGGCCACGCGGCGCTTCTCACCACCGGAGAGGTTGGTGACCGGCCAGTCGCCGGGCGGGCAGCCCAGGGCGTCCATGGCCTGCTCCAGCTGGGCGTCGAGGTCCCACGCGTTGGCGTGGTCCAGGTCGTCCTGGAGCTTGCCCATCTCCTCCATCAGCTCGTCGGTGTAGTTCGTCGCCATTTCCTCGGCGATCGCGTTGAACCGGTTGAGCTTCTGCTTGATCGGGCCGACGCCGTCCTCGACGTTCTCCAGGACGGTCTTGGACTCGTCCAGCTTCGGCTCCTGCATGAGGATGCCGACGGTGTAGCCGGGCGACAGGAAGGCGTCACCGTTGGACGGCTGCTCGATACCCGCCATGATCTTCAGAACGGTGGACTTACCGGCACCGTTCGGGCCGACCACACCGATCTTCGCGCCGGGCAGGAAGTTCAGGAAGACGTCGTCAAGGATCACCTTGTCGCCGTGTGCCTTGCGCGTCTTGCGCATGGTGTAGATGAACTCAGCCAAGAGAAACCGTCCGGCAGATCGATGGTGGGCAGATACACCCCATCTTGCCGTACGTCCATACCCGCGGGCGAATGGGTAGGTCAGAGCCCGGTGGGCCGGGGCGGGGGTCGGCGGGACGGCCGGGCCACAGGCCGCCCGGGCGGCGGGCGGTCTGCGGGGCCACGGGGTCCGGGGCGGGGTGGTCAGAGGGGGCGGTAGACCGTGAGGGCGGCCGGGAGGGTGTCGAGGACGAGTTCGCTCGGGGCCTTGGCGTATTCGCCGTCGTAGGCGAGGGGGGTGCCCTGCGGGACGGATGCGACGCGCAGGCTGCGCAGGTGGGTGGCCGCGTGGACCGGGGACCGGCTCAGGGGGCCGGCGAAGGCGGCGGCCAGCAGCCGGGGGCCGGGCCGCCCGCCGCCGTAGACGACCCGCAGGTCGAGCAGGCCCTCGCCGACGCTGTCGCGGCGGCCCGGGGTGGGGCCGGTGCCGTGGTAGGTGCCGTTGCCGGCGAAGAGCAGCCAGACGCTCCGGGGCCGCCCGGCCAGCTTCAGCCGCACGGGCCGCTCGGCGCGCAGGACCTTCCAGGCCGCCAGCAGGGCGGCCGGGCCGCCGCCGATGCGCGGGCCCCAGTGCAGCCGGTGGCGCAGCAGCTCCGGGTAGGCGCCGATGCTGAAGTTGTTCAGGAAGTAGCCGGGCGCGCCGTCGGGGCCGGGGCCCGGGGAGAAGCGGCCCACGCCGATGCGGACGGCCTCCCCGTGCTCCAGGGCTTCGCAGGTGGCCTCGGGTCCGAGGAGGCCGAGGTCGAGCGAGAAGTGGTTGAGGGTGCCGCCGGGGAACACGGCCAGGGGGACCCCGGCCTTCAGGGCGGCGGTGGCGGCCGCGTTGACGGTGCCGTCGCCGCCGCACACCCCGAGGACGGTGGAGCGCGAGGCCGCCTCCGCCAGTGCGGGGAGCAGGTCCGCGCCCTGGCACTCGATCACCTCGGCCTTGGGGAGCCGGGCGCGCACGACGTCGGGCACGGCCGCGGCCGTGCCCGACCCGGTGTTGACGACCACCGTCAGCCCGGCCCCGTCGGGCAGCGCGGGGACCCCGATGGCCTTCGGCTCGTCGCCCGGCACGGCCCGGGCCTCCTGCACGTCCCGCGCGAGCCGCCGTACGACGAAGGCGGCGGCCACGCCCAGGGCCGCACCCGCGACCACGTCGGAGGGGTAGTGCACGCCGGTGTAGACCCGGGAGAACGCCACCGACGCGGCCACCGGGGCGAGCGCGGCACCCAGGGCGGGGGCCTCCAGCGCCAGCCCGGCGGTGAAGGCGAAGGCGGACGCCGAGTGCCCGGACGGGAAGGAGGTGGTCTGCGGCTGCACGGCCAGCTGCCGGACCGCGGGCACGCCTTCCAGCAGCGGCCGGGGGCGGCGTACGGACCACTTGCCGATGGTGTTGATGGTCGAGGAGGCCAGCGCCAGGGAGGCCGCCCCGCGCAGGGCCGCCTTGCGCGCCCCGGCCGATCCGAAGACGGCGATGGCCGCGGCGGCCCCGCCCCACAGCACGCCGTGGTTCGCGGCCCGCCCGAGGCGGGGCAGCACGCGGTCGGCGCCGGGCCAGTGCCTGCGGGCCACGGCGTCGAACAACCGGCGGTCCCACCGCGCGAAGGCGCCGGTCCAGGTCAGTTCTTGATCAACCATTTCCTGCCTCTACCCCGGATCCCTTACCGGAACCGGCGCGGCGCCCGGCGCCGGCCGCTTTCCTCGTCCCTGTTCCGCTTTCCTCGTCACCTGGTCCGCCTTCCTCGTCCCCTGCTCCGCTTCGCTTCCTACTCCTCCTCGTCGAGAGGGCGCTTGCGCAGCAGCAGGACGACCAGGCCGCCCAGCACGACGAGGCCCACCGCCAGGGAGGCGATGACGGGCGTGGCGGCCGAGCTGCCGCTGGTCGCGAGCCGCTCCTCGTCCGGGGAGGTCGTCGCGAGGGACGCGGACTGCGCGCCCAGCGCGACCGCCCCCGGACCGGCGTCCGGGTCCGAGGCCCCGGCCGGGGTCGCACCGGCCTCGGGCGGCGGGGGCGGCGGCCAGGCCGCCCGCGCCGTCGCCGTCGCCGCGGACTCGCTGGAGCCGGCCACGATCTGCGCCTGGGCGGGGACGCCGCTGGTGAAGACCCGCCCGACCGGCACCTTGGTCGCCCCCTGGACGGTGACCGACGCCGTCCCGTCGGGGGTGCCCGCCGGCACCTCGAAGTAGATCCGGCTCCCGTTGGCCGCCGTGGTCAGCGGCTGCCCCTCGGCGTCCACCACGCGCACCCCCATGGCGACGGCCGCCGCGTCCGGGATGACCGCCACGCTCCGCGCGCCGGTGCGCACCGTCACCGGGCCGAGCCGGGTGCCGACCGGCCCCGACACGTCGCCGGGGCCGAGTCCCAGCGAGGCGGGCGGCTCCGGCATCTGTCCCGCCGCACGCTGGAGGTAGTCGGCCAGCTTCTCCGCGGCCGGGTCCGCCGCCTCGACGCGCACCCCGTCCGCGAGCCGCCAGATCGCCACCTGGGTCCCGGCCGCCGCGCTCTCGGCGGTCAGCGACACGGCCCCGGCCGCCTTGGCGAGCCCGGCCAGGTCGTTCAGCTGCGGGTAGGAGTGCTCCAGCACCCAGCGGATCCGTCCGGCCTGCCCGTTGCCCGCCAGCGGGCTGCCGCTCCAGCCGCTCTCCGTGTACCGGGCCTGCGGCTGTGCGTTGCCCGCCACCCCGACCCCGTACGTCTGGAGCATCCCGCCACCGTCGACCCGCATCTCGTACAGACCGGCGGGGATGTGCCGCACCGATCCGTCCCCGGCGTGGAGGACCGCCTGCCCGAACGTCTTCAGCCCGTCCAGCACGGCGCTCGCGCCCTCCGGTACGCGGGGCGCCACCGGCCCGGAGTCGGCGGCGGCCCGGGCGCCGGGCGCGGCGGCGAGGGCCGCGGCCAGCAGGGCGGCCGCGAGCGGCCGACGGGCGGCCCCCCGCGGCGCACCGCCGGTGGGAGCATCGAGAACGGGAGCAGCAGGTACCGAAAGAGCAAGAGCGGGAGCAGCCGGTACCGAAGCAGCAGGAGCAGGAGCAGGAGCGGGAGCAGGAGCGGAGGATGCGGGAACGGCAATCGACACAGTCTTCCCCTTCGGGCCAAAGACCCAGGTGCCCGTGAGTACCGGGGAATCCTAACCGCCTCGAACACTCAACCCACCGACGCCTTCTGAGTGCCCATCAGCGGATGATCGGTTCTCACCACTCGCCGGAAGGCCGCCGTCCCGCGGTTCAGGTCGTGCCCGATGGCGGTTGCCTCGATCTCCGCGCTGACCCACCGGTTTCCCCCCTCCCCGGCCGGTGGGTCGTCCCGCACGCGCAGCCGCCCGTGCACCACCAGCGGCTCGCCCACCGATACGGAACCGGCGAGGTTCACCGCGAGGGTGCGCCGCGCCCACACCGTGTAGAAGCTGGTGGTCCCGTCCGTCCAGGCGTCCTTGCGCCGGTCGTAGTACCGGGGCGTCACCGCGAAACGGAACCGCGCCGACGGACCGTGCACCGTCTCCTTGTAGTCGACCTGTGTCGCCACATGGCCCACCAGCGTCACCTGGGTGTCGTACATCCCGGTCGCCCTCCCCCGTCGTCCCGGCCCGCACGGACCATCCGTACGGGCTACGGACCATGCTGCGTCCGGCGGCCCGTCCCCCGCTCCGACCTGTGGATTACTGGCGGGTTGTGGACAACCGGCTCCCCCCTGCGGCGACCGCGGCGTACTGCTCCCGCACCTCCCGGTAGCGCAGCAGCTCCGCCGCCACAGGTTCCAGCACCCGGGCCCGTCCGCACCCGGCGGCCGCCTGCCGCAGCCTGCGCTCCGCGTCCTGCCCGTACCGCCGGGCCGGGCCCCGGGCCGCGATCGAGCAGGCCCATTCCACGAGCGGCCCGCCGATGATGCCCGCCACCATCAGCAGCACCGGCGGCACCAGCTCGGGCTCCAGGACCCCGACGATCTGCCCGACGAGCCACAGTCCGCCGAAGATCTGGAGCAGCGTCATGGCCGCCTGCGTCAGCACCGCCGCGGGCCACCAGGCGGGCCGCGGCGGTTTGGCGTTCGACACGGCGACCGCCGCACCGAGGGTCACCGCGATCTCGTCCAGCGCCTCCGGAAGCCCCTCGGCACCGCGCACCGCCGTCTCCCGGACCGCCTGCGCCCACGGGTCGGGCAGGCCCGCGACCGCTTCGTCGGCGACGACCCGTACGGCCTGCTCCACCCGCTGACGGGCGGTCACCTCCTCCTCGACCGGAGCCTGTGCGGCCGTCTGGCCCCGGCCGCCGATCGCCGCCAGGGCGGCCAGGCCCGCCAGGGTGCGCGGCGCGCGCCGGTTCTCGTACCAGCGCCACAGCCGCAGCCACGGGGTCCCGCACGCCTTGCCCGCGTTGCGCCGCCAGGCCCGTTCGGCGGCGAGTCCGGCCGCGCAGGCCCCGACCGCTTCGGCGAGCCGGTCCTCGAACTCGGTGCGCGCCGCTTCCCCGATCTCCGGTCCGGCATGCCCGTCGGCGACGTAGAGCGGCCGCAGGCGGATCGCCGCGCGGTCCACGTCCGCCGAGATCCGCCGGGTCGCGGCGCCCTTCTCCTGCGTGAACTGACCGAGGAGTTCGCGCAGCTCCCCGACGCCGTCGCCGGTCAGGGCGGACAGCCCGAGGACCGTGGCGCCGGGCTCGCCGTGCTCGCCGAGCGCGATGCCGTCCTCGTCGAGCAGCCGGCGCAGGTCGTCCAGTACGAGGTCGGCGGCCTCGCCGGGCAGCCGGTCCACCTGGTTGAGCACGACGAAGGTCACCTCGGCGTGTCCGGCCAGCGGCCGCAGGTACCGCTCGTGCAGCACCGCGTCGGCGTACTTCTCCGGGTCCACGACCCACACCACGGCGTCGACCAGCGCCAGTACCCGGTCCACGTGCTCGCGGTGCGCGGCGAGCGCCGAGTCCAGGTCCGGCAGGTCCACGAGGACCATCCCGCGCAGGGCCTCGGCCTCGGAGGTCTCGCGGGGCCGGCGCCGCAGCCGTCCGGGAATCTCCAGCCGGTCCAGGAGCCCGGCTGCCCCGTCCGACCAGCTGCACGCGATGGGCGCGGCGGTGGTCGGGCGGCGCAGCCCGGTCTCGGAGATCTGCACCCCGGCGAGTGAATTGAAGAGCGTGGACTTGCCGCTTCCGGTCGCTCCGGCGATCGCCACGACCGTGTGCTGGGGCGAGAGCCCGCGGCGTGCGGCGGCCTCGTCCAGTACCCGTCCGGCTTCGGCGAGGGTCTTGCCGTCGAGCCGGGTCCGGGAGAGCCCGACCAACTGCCGCAGCGCGTCGAGGCGCTGGCGCAGGGCCCGCGCCTCGGGGCTGAGCGGGGGCGCGGCCGACTTGCCGCCGTCGCTGCCGGCGCCCGAGACGGCCCGTACGAGCGCTTCGTCGCCCTCGTCGCCCGCGTCGGCGGCGTCCCCCTCGCCCGCTTCGACGGGGCGGGGGCGGGAACGCGCGATGAACCCGTCGTCCCAGCGGTCGTCGGTGCGGTCGGTCAGGGCGGTCACGGCGTCACCTCTCCTTCTGCAGTACGGACAGCGCGGCGATCAGTTCGGCCTGCGGTTCCGGGCTCACTTCGAGTGCTTCCAACGGGGCGAGGCGGCGGTCGCGTTCGCCGCGCAGCACCTCGTCGAGGTGGTCGCCGACGAGTTCCCCGCCCTTGTCGCGCAGTCGCAGGGCGGCCTGTGCGCCGATCCGCTCGGCGAGCTTCTCCCCAGCGGGCCGGGCCCGTTTGCCGCCGAGCAGTGCGGCGGCGAGCAGGGCCGCGACGGCGTCGGGGTCGGGTGCGGGCTGCCGGTCGAGTCCGCCCACCTCCTCCTCGACGAGTTCCTCCAGCACGCGCCGCCAGCGGCGTACGGCCATGCCGATACGTTCGCCCGCCTCCCTGTCGGGCGTGGGCAGGACCAGCGCGCCGGAGGCCGGTTCGCGGCGCCAGGCCTCGGCGATCCGTTCGTCCGCGGCGGCGACGGCGCACTGGAGCAGGGCGGCGAGCGACTCGGCGAGCGAGTCGAGCAGTTCGTCGGCGCTGGTGTCGAGGGGGTAGCCGCGCCAGCGGGTCAGCGCGTCGCCGGCCAGTACGGCGCCCCGGTCGAGGCGGCCCCGGACCCGCTTGCCCTCGCGCCGGTACGCGTCCTCGACGGCCGACGTCAGCCGTACGGCGGCGGCGTGCTGGGCGGCGACGGCGGAGGCGAGTTCGGGCATCCGGCTGCGCAGGGAGTCCAGGGCGCCGAGGGCGGTGCGCCCGACGGCGTACTGCCGGGCGGCGGGGTCCTGCGCGTGGTGGGCGAGCCAGGCGAAGAGCGGGGCGACGGCGCTGGCCGGGAGCAGTCCGCCGCCGCCGGTCGACTCGGGGAGTTCGGGGACGGTGAAGCGCGGTACGTCTCCCAGGCCGGCCTTGGTGAGCAGGGCTCCGTACTGGCGGGAGACCTCGGCGAGGACCTGGTGCGGCACCCGGTCCAGGACGGTGACCAGGGTGGCCCTGTACTGCTTGGCGGTGCGCAGGATGTGCCAGGGGACGGCGTCGGCGTAGCGCGAGGCGGTGGTGACCATCACCCAGACGTCGGCGGCGCAGATGAGTTCGGCGGCGAGTGTCCGGTTCTCGACCACGAGGGAGTCGATGTCGGGGGCGTCGAGGATGGCGAGTCCGCGCGGCAGGCTCGAGACGGTCTCGATCCGCATCTCGCGGGTCTCGTGGCCGCCCCGGGTGCCGGTGCGGCCGCGGCCCGGGCCGCGGGGGGCGGCCTTGGGGGGCGTGTCGTCGTCCTCGTGGGGCACCCAGACCCGCATCAGGTCGGGGAGTACGCGCATTCCGGCGAACCAGTGGTGGTCGTCGGGGTGGCAGACGAGCACCGGCGTGCGGGTGGTCGGGCGCAGCACGCCGGCTTCGCTGACCTGGCGTCCGACGAGGGAGTTGACGAGGGTGGACTTACCGGCCCCGGTGGAGCCGCCGACCACGGCGAGCAGGGGCGCCTCGGGCGCCTTCAGGCGCGGTACGAGGTAGTCGTCGAGCTGCGCGAGCAGCTCGGATCTGGTCTGGCGGGCCCGCGGGGCGCCGGGCAGGGGCAACGGCAGACGTACGGACGCGACCCGGTCGCGCAGGGCGGACAGGGCTTCGAGCAGCTGAGGCCGAACATCCAAGGTCACCACATGCGAAGAATGCCCAATTTAGGACCATTTTTGAAGCTTATACGTCCCCTGCGCGCCGACCGCGACTTCAGTGGGACATTCTGGGCACGACGGACGAGTGGGGCGCAGGCATAACGAGTGCACAACACCCAGGGCGCCGCGGCGCAAAAGCGATGCGAGAATCGCACCTGCCTGCGATTATCGGGACCGCTTCACGGAACCTCCACATCGTGGCCCGCGAGTGAAGCAACCGGGACAAGGCGGCCGGAGCCCTATCCTTGACCCGGAACGGACCGAAGTCCCACCCCCACCAGGGGCTCCAGGCCCACCAAGGCCACCTTCCGGCCCCCGTAGCTCAGTGGATAGAGCAGGTGCCTTCTAAGCACTTGGCCGCAGGTTCGAGTCCTGCCGGGGGCACACATTCTTCATCACCCGAAGCCCTCCCTCCGCGGAGGGCTTTCGCGCAGGTCGCAGCGGTCGGCGGGGTTGGCCGGGCCGGTCGGGCGGGGCCGCAGGACCCCGCTCCGGACGCACCGGGAGGCCGTCCGCGGCGGCCCCCTTCACGGCCGCGCGGGCCGAACTCGCCCGCGCCGGGCCGCAGATCGGCCGGAAACAGACCCTGCGGGCCGTGCGGCGGACCCGTCGACGGGAAGACGGCCGCTCCACCTCCGGGGCCATCCCGGGGGCATCCCGGGGATGCCCCCGGGCAGCTGCGGCGATGGATGCCGCGGTCCGCCGGCCTCCCCGACTTGCGGGAATCCCCCGCGTGGGGTTGCGTCGGAAGGAGGGGGTGCGTGGTCCCGTCTCCCCTCGGGTTGGGGGTGAACCCCGTGCTCTTCACCGACCGCGCGGACGCCGGGGAGCGGCTCGCCGCAGCCCTCCGCCCTCTGCAGGAGGAACGTCCCGTCGTACTGGGCCTGCCCCGCGGCGGCGTCCCGGTGGCCTTCCCCGTGGCGCGGGCCCTCGGCGCCCCGCTGGACGTGATCGTGGTCCGCAAGCTCGGTGTCCCGCACCACCGCGAGCTCGGCTTCGGGGCGATCGGCGAGGGGGGCGTACGGGTCATCAGCGAGGACATCGTCCGCAGCAGCCGCGTCACACGCGAGGACCTGGAGGCGGTCGAGCGCGCCGAGGAGGCGGAGCTCGCCCGCCGGGCCCGCAGGTTCCGCGGCGACCGGCCCCGGGTGGCCCTCGACGGGCGGACGGTGATCGTGGTCGACGACGGGATCGCCACCGGAGCCACGGCAGCCGCCGCCTGCCAGGTCGTACGGGCGCAGGGCGCGGCCCGTGTGGTGCTGGCCGTCCCGGTGGCCCCGCCCGACGCGGTCGCCCGGCTGCGCGAAGAGACCGACGAGGTGGTGTGCCTCTCCGCGCCGCCGGCCTTCCGGGCCGTCGGCGAGTGGTACCGGGACTTCTCCCAGACCTCCGACGAGGAGGTCGTCTCCCTGCTGGCGCGAGCGGCGGCCGGCCCACGGCCCGCGCGGGCCGTCGGGAGCGTCGGCGCCGTCGAGGCCGCCCGGCCCGTCGAGGTCGAGGTGGACGCCGGCGGTCTCGCCCTGGCCGGCGACCTGGCCCTGCCGGAGGGGGCCGGGGCGGTCGTGGTGTTCGCCCACGGCTCCGGCAGCAGCCGCCGCAGCCCGCGCAACCGGACGGTCGCGGCGGACCTGAACCGGGCGGGCCTGGGCACCCTGCTCTTCGACCTGCTGACGCCCGCCGAGGAGGCCGACCGGGCCAACGTCTTCGACATCGAGCCGCTGGCCGGACGGCTCGCGGCCGCCACCGCCTGGCTCCGCCGGCGCGCGCCCCTCCCGATCGGTTATTTCGGCGCGAGCACCGGGGCCGCGGCCGCGCTGTGGGCCGCGTCCGCCGCCGACGCCGACATCGGCGCCGTGGTCTCGCGCGGCGGCAGGCCCGACCTCGCCGGGCCGCGGCTGGCCTTCGTACGGGCGCCGACCCTGCTCGTCGTCGGCGGCCGCGACACCACCGTGCTGGAACTCAACCGCGCCGCGCAGCGTGAGCTGCTCTGCGAGACCCGGCTGGAGGTCGTCCCGGGAGCCACGCACCTCTTCGAGGAACCGGGCGCCCTGGACGAGGTGGCCGCCCTGGCCCGCGGCTGGTTCACGCGGCACCTGTGACGGGTGGCCCGCGGGCGACGACGTGCCCTGCGGGGCGGGGCGCGCGACGATGGGGAGATGGAAGAGGCGTCCGTGCGCGACATCAGCGCCCCGGCGCGCATCGCCCCCGCCGGTGAGGGCATCGGCCAGGAGGAGTTGGCGCTCGCGGCCCGCAATCACGGCCTGCCGCTGGAGGCCCTGCGCTACGAGGTCACGCCGCCCGGACTGCACTACGTCCTGGTCCACTACGACATCCCTGCCGCCGACGCGGACGGCTGGCGGCTGACCGTGGGCGGCCTGGTCGACGCGCCGCTGTCGCTGGACCTCGAGGTGCTGCGGGCGTTCCCCGCCGTCACCCGCCGCGTCACGATGGAGTGCGCGGGCAACGGCCGGGCGCTCCTGTCCCCCCGGCCGGTCAGCCAGCCGTGGCTGGTCGAGGCGGTGGGCACCGCCGACTGGACCGGGGTCCCGCTGGGTCTCGTCCTGGAGGCGGCGGGGGTGCGGTCGGATGCCGTCGAAGCGGTGTTCACCGGGGCCGACCACGGTGTGGAGCGCGGTGTCGAGCAGGACTACCGGCGCAGCCTGCCCCTGCCGTACGCCATCGGGGAGGACTCGGGCGTGCTGATCGCCTACGCCATGAACGGCCGGCTCCTGCCGCCGCAGCACGGCTATCCGCTGCGGCTGGTCGTACCGGGCTGGTACGGCATGGCGCACGTGAAGTGGCTGCGGGACATCACCCTCGTCGACGCGCCGTTCACCGGGTTCCAGCAGTCCGTGGCCTACCGCTTGCGGTGGTCCGCCGACGATCCGGACGACCCCGGCGAGCCGGTGACCCGTATCGCGCCGCGCGCCCTGATGGCCCCGCCGGGCTTCCCCGACTTCATGTCGCGCACCCGCGTCGTGCACCCCGGCCCGGTACGCCTGGAGGGGCGGGCGTGGTCCGGCCACGGAGCCGTGGCCCGGGTGGAGGTGAGCGCCGACGACGGCCTGACCTGGGCACCGGCCGAGGTGGCGGCGCCGGGGGCGCATCCGTGGGCGTGGCAGGCGTGGAGCTGCGTGTGGACGGCCGTACCGGGCCGCCACACGCTCACCGTCCGCGCCACGGACACCGGGGGACGCACCCAGCCGCTCGAAGAGCCGTGGAACCGCGGCGGTTTCGCCAACAACGTGGTCCAGCGGGTCCCCGTGCTCTGCGTGTGATCGCGCGACCTGCGTGTGATCGCGCGCTCTGCGTTGATGACGCGGCCTGCGTCTGATCGCCTGCTCTGCGCGTGAACGCCTGTGATCGCTAGGAAATGCCGAGGAGCCTGACCGCCTGGTAGTACGTCCAGGCGGTGCCGTCGCACGAACGCTTGCGGCTGCCCGTGTAGTAGGCGCACACCCGCTTCATGTCCGCGTGGAACGCGTCGTCGAGCCGGGCCTTGGCGGCCGGGAACAGCCCGGCCGCCCGGTGGTTGCGGTAGCCGAAGTCGTGGCGGGCGCAGGCCGCCGCGAAGGGGTAGCCGAAGGGGTTGTCCGGGGAGGTCGTGCACTGGTCGGTCGACCAGTCGAAGCCGTACGCGGACCAGGCGGCGCGGTGTTCGCGCGCGTCGGCCCAGGCCTCGTAACTGGCGGCGCTGGGCTGCGTCCAGCGGCTCAGCACCTGCGGTTTGTCGGCCGGGACCCCGGGTGCGGCCCAGGCGGCGGGAGAGAGGGCGAGCACGGCGGTGGCCGTGGCGGTCGCGAGGGCGGGCAGGAGGCGGCGACGGCGCATGGGGGTCCTCGGGGGCCGGGCGGACGGTCATCCGGCCAACGGGGCCGGGCGCCGCCCGGTTACTGGGCGGCGCCCGGCTCCTGCGGCGCCCGGCTCCTGCGGGGCCCCGCTCACTGCGTGTCGCACGGCCGTCACCGGAGGCCCTCCCAGGTATGACGCCGTGTGAGACCTTCGGCTGGGGCACGGTTCGTTCTGAGGAGGGACGCGCGAGGGGCACCTCCCCGCCGAGACTGGAAGGCATGAAACGCCGCCCGCTCGTCATCGCCGCCGCCACCGTGGGAGTCCTCGCCACCGCCGCCTTCGCCCTGCCCAACCTGCCGCCCAACCCCGTGACGGACACCATCGACCACAAGGTGTACAAGGAGAAGGGCAAGCGTTTCGCGACCGCCGCCGACGCCCCGGCGCGCGCGCAAGCACCCTTCGCCCTGCCGTCATGGATACCCAAGGACGCCACCGACGTCCGTATACGCGTGCGTACCACCGGGGAGGCCCGGCTCATACGGTTCGACCTGGGCAAGACCCCGCTCGACGGCCCGCAGTGCACGGCGGGCACGCCGAAGCGGCAGGGCGCCCCGGAGCTCCACGCCAGGTGGTGGCCGAACGCCCTGCGGGCCGAAGTCCGCTCCGAGTGCCGGGACTTCCACCAGTACCAGGTCGCCGTGCGCGGCAAGCGGGTCTACGCCTGGACCGACGGCACTCCGTCGCCGCGCGCCCAGGGTTAGGCGGTGGCGTCCAGGGCTGCGGCGGTGGCCCTGGCGAAGGCCTCAGGGTTGTCCAGCATGATGTTGTGCCCGCAGTCGGGGACGGGCACGACGGCGACGCCCGCGGCCCGGAGGGCGTCGGCACCGGGAAGCGGGGCGTCCGCCTCGGGCAGCAGGAAGGCGCGCGGGATCTTCAGTTCCAGGAGCAGCTCGCGCATGGTGGGGGTGGTGCCCGCCGCGAGGTGGACGGCGCTGCGGTACAGGGCCGTACGGCCGGCCAGCCGCATCGTGGACCACCAGTGCGCGCCGGCCCTGTCGCGCACCTCGGCCCAGCCGCCGGCCAGGAACTCCTCCTCGGTGTAGGAGGCGATCCCGCTGCTCCCCGCGGCGCCCGGCCTGGGCGGCGCGGGATCCAGGTTGGCGTCGACGAGCACCAGGCGGGACACCAGGTGCGGGTGGCGGTCGGCCAGTACGACGGCCACGGCCCCGCCCATGCTGTGGGCGATCAGCTCGGCGCCCTGCGCACCGGCCTCGGCGAGGGCGGCCGCCAGCGCGTCGGCGTGCTCTTCGAGGGTGTAGCCGAAGCCCTCGGGCCGGTCGCTGTGCCCGTGGCCCAGCAGGTCGACCAGCAGGGAACGGCGGCCCGCCAGCAGCGGGTGCACGGCGCTCGCCGCGAAGTAGGCGGGCGAGGTGGCACCCAGGCCGTGCACGTACACCCTGGCCGGTGCCCCGCCCGGCAGCTCGACCCAGCGGATCCGGTCGCCCTCCGGCGTGACCACGGCATTCCTCACGAAGCTCCCCCTCGTCCCTCAAGTCCTCGGCGCCCCGGACAGGTTAGTCAGCGCCGCGCCCGCCCGGCGGGAGTTTCCGGGCCGCCCGCCACGCCGTGCCCGGCTACGCCCGCCCTGGGTCCGTGCACGCATTATCGTGACCGCCATGGACATCCGCCGGGCCCTCACACCCGCCGAGCTCTCGGCCGCCGAATCCCTCTTCGACGGGCCCGCCCGCGAGGAGTGGTCCGAGCGCTTCCTCACCGCCCCCGGGCATCTGATGCTCATCGCCTACGTCGACGGCGTGCCCGCCGGGATGGTCTCCGGCATCGAGATGAACCACCCCGACAAGGGGACGGAGATGTGCCTGTACGAGCTCTCCGTGGACGAGGGCTACCGGCGCCGCGGGATCGGGCGCGCCCTGACCCTGGCGCTGGCGGACGAGGCCAAGGAACGCGGCTGCTACGGCATGTGGGTGGGGGTCGACACCGACAACGAGGCCGCGCTGGCCACCTACGACGCCGCCGGTGCACGTGACGAGGGCGTGTTCGCGATGCGCGGCTGGCCGCTCGCGCAGTAGCCCGGACGGGCCACTCCCGGACCCGGTCCCCCGGTAGACCTCACCGCAGATCTCACCGACCACCTCACCGCAGCCTCACCGCAGGTCCCTTCGCACCGTGCACCGGCAACTGCCGTGCTCTGCAAGGCGCTTAGGGCGGGCCGCGGATCAACTCGCTCGTTGGTAAGGGCACCGGGGGATCGGGGGGGAGGGCGATGAACAGCGCCACCGAGGTGTTCGAGTCATTGCGGGCGGACCATCCGTCCACTGTGGCCGGTTACCGCGTCGCGGCCCGGCTGGGTGCCGGCGGCATGGGCCGGGTCTACCTGTCGCACACCCAGGGCGGCCGGCCGGTCGTCATCAAGGTCGTACGGCCGGACCTGGCGGACGACCCGGCGTCCGGCGGCGGTTCCGCCGCGAGGTGGAGGCCGCCCGGCTGGTCAGGGGCGCGTACACGGCCGAGCTGATCGACGCCGACGCCGACGGGACGCCGCCCTGACCGGCCACCCTCTACCTGATGGCCGATATGACGGCCTGGCGGACGGCCGGACCGGGCGGGGGCGGCTGCAGGCACGGAACCGCCCGGGCGGTGGCGTGTCGTGCGCCCACTCGGCGCACCCTCCGCGCGCCCGCACCACCCCTCGCAGAGCATCGGCCGCATGACCGCAACCGCATTCGCCGCGCTCCTCCCCGCAGCCGCGCTCCTCCCCGCCGCCCTGCTCTCCACCGCCGTCACGGGCCCCCCGCCGGTTCCCGAACCCGATGCGGGCTCGCGCTCCACCGCGCCCTACGTCGTCGTCCTCAAGGACACCGCCTCGCGCGCCCCGACCCGCGCCCTGGCCGCCGAGGCCGCGCGGGCGGGGGACACGGTCGGTCCCGTCTACGAGGCCGCCCTCGACGGCTTCGCCGTGCGCACGACCACCGCGCGGGCCGCAGCCCTGGCCGCCGACCCCCGGGTGGCCTCCGTGGAACCGGACGCGGTCTTCCACATCACCGGCACCACCAGCACCACGGACGCCACGGATACCACCAACACCACTGCCGCCACGGACACCACGGACACCCCCGATACGCCGCGCACCGTGCCGCAGACCCCTGCCCCCTGGCCCCTGGACCGGATCGACCAGCGCGAACTCCCGCTCGACGGCTCGTACACGTACGCCACGAAGGCCGAGGGCGTCACCGTCTACGTCCTCGACACCGGGATCAACACCCGCCACCAGGAGTTCGGCGGCCGCGCCCGCGCCGGCCACAACGCGGTGTTCATGGAGGGCTCCCGCGACTGCAACGGACACGGCACGCACGTCGCGGGGACGGTGGGCGGGCAGACGTACGGGGTCGCCAAGGGCGTCGCCCTCGTCTCGGTCAAGGTGGCCGACTGCCGCGGCGACGGGAGGCTGTCGGCCATGCTCAGGGGGATCGACTGGGTGGTGAAGGACGCCGCCCGCGCCCCGGCCACCCCGGCCGTGGCCAACATGAGCATGGGCGGCAGCCGCAGCCGCGCCCTCGAAGCCGCCGTCCTGCGGACCGTGTCCTCGGGCGTCACCTTCGTCGCGGCCGCCGGCAACGGGGGCAAGGACGCCTGCGGCGGCTCCCCCGCCTCCGTCCCGCAGGCCCTCACCGTCGGAGCGACCGACTCCGCGGACCGCCGGGCGGCGTTCTCCAACCACGGCGCCTGCGTCGACCTGTTCGCGCCGGGCGTGGCCGTCATCTCCGCCTGGAAGGACTCGGCCACCGGCACGGCCCGCTCCTCCGGCACCTCGATGGCCGCCCCGCACGTGGCGGGGGCCGCCGCGCTGCTCCTGGCCGGCGGTGCGGTGCGTACCCCGGCGCAGGTGGCCGAGGCCCTGGTGCGCCGCGCCGTACCCGGCCGGATCACCGGTCTGCCGGCCGGCACCCCCAACCTGCTGTTGCACGTCACCGCCACCACCCGCTGACGGCCGGCCGCTGCCTGCTGCCCACTGCCCGCTCCCCACTGGCCACGAGCCCGCACAGGGGCGAACAAGGCGGAACATGGCCTTGACCGACGGCCGGACCGGCCGCCGGGTCCCGCACGCGCCGACCGGCCGGTACCCGGTGGGTCATCAGCCCCTCCCTGATGGCCCATCAATTTCTGTGTGCTTCGGGCGAAAGCAAGTCATTGACTTCTCATCACCATGACGCGTCAATATCGGCCACCGCACCGGCTCGGCCTCCCCCACACAGCGGGTGGGGGGAGGGTTCGTCATGACGAAGGAGTCGCGACCCAGTGAGAACGAGAACGCATCTACGAAAGGTGCTGGCAGGGGCGGGGGCCCTGTCGCTGGCCCTGACCGGCGCAGTGGCGGGCCTGGCGGGCTCCGCGCAGGCCGCGACCAAGACCACGGCCGTCTTCGAGAACTGCGACGCCCCGGCGCCGCAGCCGGACGGCTCGGGCAACCAGAACTGGACGGTCACGCTGCCCGACGGCGCCAAGGCCGGCGACGTCGTCCCGATCACGATCGACCCGGGTGCGAGCCCGCTGATCCCCTCGTTCTCCGTCACGACGGTGAACACGTCCAAGATCACCCTCAAGGTCGGCGCGACCACCCAGGTGGTCACCAGCCCGCCGGAGACCGTGTCCGTCGTCGCGGGGCAGCCGCTCGACCCCAAGGCGTTCTCCGGAACCATCAAGATCCCGGACGGCACCGAGGGCACGAGCGTCCAGGTCGCCCTCGATCTGGCGGTGACCGACGCCGACCTCTCCGGTTCGGTCTTCACCACCACCTGCACCCCGGCGCCCCGCCCGAGCGCCTCGCTCGGATCGGTCGCGGTCGAGGCGCTGCCCAAGGACCCGGTCACCACGAAGCTGACGCCCAACAGCGGCCCGGCGGGCACCGCCGTCGTCGTGAACGGCGCCAACTTCCCGGCCGGCCCCGTCACCTGTTCCGCCCTGCTCGCGGGCGCGGCAACCGGTGACACCGGTACGGGCACGGCGGACGCGTCGGGCGCCGCCACCTGCAACATCACGGTCGGCAAGAAGGCCGACGCGATCCGGATCGACGGCTCGATCACCCCGTACAAGGCCTTCGTGTTCATGGAGGACCAGCCGGGTGTGAAGAACCCGGTCGACGTCGAGGTCCTCCCCGGACCGCTGGCCCTGGGCCCGAAGGACGGCCAGCCGGCCGTCAGCTTCGGCGCGGTCACCATCAACGGCAAGGCCCAGTCGGTGGTCGGCGTCTTCAACGCCGCGACCGTCCAGGACTTCCGCGGCGGCTCCCTCGGCTGGGACGTGACGGCGACGCGTACGCCGTTCCTGAACCAGACCACCGGCCACTCGATGCCGAAGGCGCAGATCGGCATCCAGCCGTCCTGCACCGTGACCAACCCGGACAGCCCGAGCACCTGCACCGCGGGCACGCCCGGCGCGATCTCCGACGTCCCGATGAAGGTGGCCTCCCAGGCCGCCGGGGGCGACGAGCTGACCGGTGGTGAGTTCGCCGTCGGCGGCGCCGGGATGATCCAGCTCCCGCCGTTCATGTTCGCCGACACCTACCAGACGGTCGTGACCTTCTCGATCGCCTGACCCGCACTCGTACGGCCCGCTCCACCAGGGTGGTGCGGCGCTCCGGCGCCGCACCACCCCTTCCCCTTTCTCCCCACCGCCCTTCCCCCCTGCCGCGCCGACTGGAGACCGCTCATGCGCACCCGCAGCAGCACGCCCGGCCGCACCCGCACCGCCCTGTACGGTCTGCTCCTCGGCCTGCTGCTCATGGGCGCGGGCCTGCTGCCGGCCGGCCCGGCGAGGGCCGCGGACAACGGCACGTGGGGGGTGTTCCCGACGCCCGCGGCCGGTGCGGCCATGACCGACCGCGCGTACTTCTTCCACCAGGGCGCGGCCGGGAGCACGCTCTCCGACAGCGTGACGGTCCTGAACTCCTCCGACCGGGAACTGACGTTCCAGGTCTTCGCCACCGACGCCGTGAACACCCCAGCCGGCGGCGCGTTCGCGCTCCTCCCGGTGGAGACGAAGCCGAAGGACGTCGGCGCGTGGATCACCCTGGCGCCGGAGACCGCGCGCACCGTCACCGTGCCCGCCAAGGGCCGCAAGGACATCCCCTTCACCGTGAAGGTCCCGCCGGACGCGACGCCCGGTGACCACGTGGGCGGCATCGTGGCCCTGGGCACCGCCGTGGAGGGCGTGCAGCAGGACGGCAAGGTGCAGGTCGGGGTGAAGCGTTCGGTGGGCGCCCGGCTGTACTTCCGGGTGCCGGGGCCCGTCACGCCGGGGCTGAGCGTGGAGGACGTGCGGGTCAGCCGGTCCGCGCCACTGCTGCCCTGGGTCAAGGACGCCCGCGCCACCGTCTCGTACACGCTGGTCAACCGGGGCAACGTGGTGGTCGAACCGAAGGTGGCGGTCTCCGCGGAGGGACTGTTCGGGCGCCGGGTGCTGGACCGGCCGGAGCGCGAGCTGAATCTGTCGCTGCTGCCGGGCCGGCGGATCGAGCTCACCGAACCGTGGCCGGACGCGCCCCAGTCGGACTGGGTCACCGTCAGGATCACGGCGGCCGCCACGGCCCATCCCGACCTCGTCTCCCGGTCCGGGACCGACTTCGTCGCCGTGCCCTGGCCCGCCGTGGGTCTGCTGCTGGTACTGACGGGCGCGGGCGTCACCCTGGGGGTGCTGCGACGACGCCGTCGCGCCGACAGCGAACAGGAGGAAACGCTCCCGGACTTGGCTGGAACGCGCTGACCGGCAAAGGTGTCCCCGGTGACGGTATTGGGCCATCACCGGCTCGAGGGGGGACACCTGTGAGGGAACGACAGCACGGCGACGCGGCCGGGGGCATCGGACTGCTGACCCGCATCGAGCGAGCCCTGGGCACCGGCACCGCCGCCTACCTGCCCGGCGACGGCTGGATCCGCCTCACCCTCCCGCTCGACGACGGCGGCGGCCCGGCCCCCGTGACCGTGGACGTGATCGCGGACGCGGCGCGGGCACCGGAGGGAATCGCGTACCTGCTGCCCGGCGGCGGGCTGAACTTCGCGGCGGAGTTCCTCACCCCGGGCGGCCGGGGCTGCCCCTCCCTCGCCCACGCGCTGCGCCGCCGGGGCCTGCTCGTCGTCGGGGTCACCCCGCGCGAGGACGCCGCCACGGCGGCCGGGATCACCGCCGAACGGGGGCTGGAGGCCCACCGCCGGGACCTGGCCGGGGTGGTGGGCGCGCTGGATTCCGTACTGGGACTGCCGTACCAGTACGTCGGGCACTCGGCCGGGGCCGCCCTCGCGCTGGACGCGGCCTCGCACGACACCTCGCCGCGGCTGCGCCGGGTCGTGGCCCTGGACACGACCGGTCCGTACACGGGCGACCTCGCGGTGCGGGCGGCCGAGACCCGGGACGCGTACGCCACCCGGCTCGCGCAGGGCTTCCCCGTCGTCGATCCGGGGCTCGCGGCCGTGATCGCCAAGGCGGTGGCGGATCCGGACGGCGTCTCCCCGGCGCCGTGGCCGCCGGACCGGGGGCTGCGCTTCACCCACACCGGGCTCGCCCACTTCGCGCTGGTCCGCACGGCCGCCCTCCCGGGACCGGCCAACTGGATCTACGCGCAGGGGCACAGCGCCGGGAGCTACGCCTTCGGGGCGACCCCCGCCGAGGACCGATTCGCTCTGACCCGGACGCCGCTGGCCACCTGGCACGCGGCGACCGCGGCCCTCGGCAGCGGCCTCCTGCCGACGGCCCTGATGCGGGACCTCGCCGCGGTCTGGGCGGGTGACGACGACACGTACCGGATCGCCTGGGACCGCATCACCGCCGAGGTGGTGTGGGTCAACGCCGAGCTGGGCCGCGGCGACCACCCGCGCGGTGCGGAGCTGATCCGCGCGGGCGGCAACGAGCGCGTCTCCTTCGGCGTGGTCCCGGGCTACGGCCACGGAGACGTCGTCTGGGCCGAGGCGGCCGCGTCGGACGTCTGGTCGCGCTTCTGACCCCGCCGGAGAAACCCCGCCGGAGAACCCCTGCCAGACCCAGCTGACCCAGCCGAATCCCGCCGAATCCCGCAGGTGAACGGAACCCGCCCCCGCGGTGAGGCGCGGGGGGCGGGCCGGTCCTGCGGGGTCCAGCGGGCGGGCCGGGCGGCGGCCCGGGGGGCGCCGGTCAGTGGTTGCGGGGGAAGCCCAGGTCCACGCCGGCGGGGGCGTCCGACGGGTCCGGCCAGCGGGTCGTGACGACCTTGCCGCGGGTGTAGAAGTGGATGCCGTCGTTGCCGTAGATGTGGTGGTCGCCGAAGAGGGAGTCCTTCCAGCCGCCGAAGGAGTGGTAGCCCACCGGCACCGGGATCGGGACGTTGACGCCGACCATGCCCGCCTGGATCTCCAGCTGGAAGCGGCGGGCGGCGCCGCCGTCCCGGGTGAAGATGGCGGTGCCGTTGCCGAACGGCGAGGCGTTGATGAGGGCCACGCCCTCCTCGTAGGTCTCCGTGCGCAGGACGCACAGCACCGGGCCGAAGATCTCGTCGCGGTAGGCGTCGGAGTCGGTCCGCACGTTGTCGAGCAGCGACAGGCCGATCCAGTGGCCGTTCTCGTTGCCCTCGACGGTGTAGCCGGTGCCGTCCAGGATCACGTCGGCGCCCTGGGCGGCCGCGCCCTTGACGTACGAGGCGACCTTGTCGCGGTGGGCGGCCGTGATCAGCGGGCCCATCTCGGAGGTCGGGTCGTTGCCGGGGCCGATCTTGATCTTCTCGGCGCGCTCGCGGATCTTGTCGACCAGCGCGTCGCCGATGGAGCCGACGGCGACGACGGCGGAGATCGCCATGCAGCGCTCGCCGGCCGAGCCGTAGGCGGCGGAGACCGCGGCGTCGGCGGCCGCGTCCAGGTCGGCGTCGGGCAGCACCAGCATGTGGTTCTTGGCGCCGCCGAGCGCCTGCACGCGCTTGCCGTTGGCGGAGGCGGTGGTGTGGATGTGGCGGGCGATCGGGGTGGAGCCGACGAAGGAGACGGCCGCGATGTCGGGGTGGGCGAGCAGCGCGTCGACGGCCACCTTGTCGCCGTGGACCACGTTCAGCACGCCCGCCGGCAGGCCGGCCTCGGTCATCAGCTCGGCCAGCTTGTTGGACGCCGACGGGTCCTTCTCGCTCGGCTTGAGGACGAAGGTGTTGCCGCAGGCGATGGCCAGCGGGAACATCCACATCGGGACCATCGCCGGGAAGTTGAAGGGCGTGATGCCCGCGACGACGCCCAGCGGCTGACGGATCGCGGACACGTCGACCCGGTTGGACACCGACGTCGACAGTTCGCCCTTGAGCTGCGTGGTGATCCCGCAGGCCAGCTCGACGATCTCCAGGCCGCGGGCGACCTCACCCAGCGCATCGGAGTGGACCTTGCCGTGCTCGGCGGTGATCAGCTCGGCGACGGCGTCGCGGTTGGCGTCGAGCAGCGCCCGGTAGGCGAAGAGCACCTTGGTGCGGGCGGCCAGCGAGGACTGGCCCCAGGACAGGAAGGCCTCCTTGGCGACCTGTACCGCGGCGTCGACCTCCTCGGCCGACGCGAGCGCGACCTGGGTGGTGACCTCGCCGGTGGCCGGGTCGGTGACCGGGCCGTAGTTGCCCGACGCGCCCTCGACGGTCTTGCCACCGATCCAGTGGTTGACGGTCTTCATGCCTATTGCTCCTTCACAGATGGCGACGTCGCTGCGCGGCTTGCCGGTCGTACTCTTCACGGGCCTGGGCCGCCGCCTTACGGGTCGCGGTCTCGGCCACAGGAACATCCCACCACGCCTGTGCCGGGGGTGGGCCCGACACAGTGTCGGGCGTTCGGGTCCGTACGTAGACACATGTGGGACGCGTTGCCGAGCGGGCCTCGGCCAGGGCTTCCCGCAGGTCACGTACGGTGCGGGCGCGGATCACGGCCATGCCGAGGGAGGCCGCGTTGGCCGCGAGGTCCACCGGGAGGGGGTCCCCGGTGTACGAGCCGTCGGGCGCCCGGAAGCGGTAGGCGGTGCCGAAGCCCTCCGCGCCGACCGCGCCCGAGAGGCCGCCGATGGAGGCGTATCCGTGGTTGTCGAGGACGACCACCCTGATCGGGACGCCCTCCTGGACGGCCGTGACGATCTCGGTCGGGTTCATCAGGTACGTCCCGTCGCCGACCAGCGCCCACACGGGCCGGCCGGGTGCGGCGAGCGCGACCCCGATGGCTGCGGGGATCTCGTAGCCCATGCAGGAGTAGCCGTACTCCACGTGGTACTGGTCCGTGGACCGGGCCCGCCACAGCTTGTGCAGGTCACCGGGGAGGGAGCCGGCCGCGTTGACCAGGATGTCGGTGCCGTCGACGAGGGCGTCGAGGAGCCCGAGGACCTGGGCCTGGGTGGGCGGGAGCTCCTCGTCGGTCGCGGAGACGGCGTGGGCCTCGTCGACGCGGGCCTCCCAGCGAGCCGCCTCCCGCCGGTACACCGTCTCGTACGCGATGTCCACGCGGTGGCCGGCCAGCGCCTCCCGGAGCTCGTCGAGGGCCTCGCGGGCGTCGGCCACCAGGGGGCGGGCGGCGAGCTTGTGGGCGTCGTACGGGTCCAGGTTGAGGCCGACGAACCGGACCGCGGGATGCTGGAACAGGGTCGCCGAGGCGGTGGTGAAATCGCTGAGCCGGGTCCCGGCGGCGAGGACCAGGTCGGCCTCCCGGGCGAGGCCGGCGGCGGTGGCCGTCCCGGTGTGGCCGATCCCGCCGACGTCGGCGGGATGCCCGTACGGGAGCACGCCCTTGCCGGCCTGGGTGACGGCCACCGGGATCCCGGTGGCCTCGGCGAGGGCGGCGAGGGAGGCGTGGGCCGCGCTGTGCCGGATCCCGCCGCCGGCCACGATCAGGGGGCGCGCGGAGCTCCGCAGTGCCTCGGCGGCCGCGGCGAGCTCGGCGCGGTCGGGCCGCGGGCGCCGGACGTGCCAGACCCGCTCGGCGAAGAACTCCTCGGGCCAGTCGTAGGCCTCCGCCTGCACGTCCTGCGGCAGGGCGAGGGTGACGGCGCCGGTCTGCACCGGGTCGGTGAGGACGCGTACGGCTTGGAGGGCGGCCGGGACCAGGGCCTCGGGCCGGGTGACACGGTCGAAGTGGCGGCAGACGGGCCGCAGGGCGTCGTTGACGGAGACGTCCCCGGCGTACGGGACCTCCAGCTGCTGCAGGACGGGGTCGGCGGGCCGGGTGGCGAAGGTGTCCCCGGGCAGCAGGAGCACCGGGATCCGGTTGATCGTGGCGAGGGCGGCGCCGGTGACGAGGTTGGTGGCGCCGGGCCCGATCGAGGTGGTGACGGCGTGCGTGGAGAGCCGGCCGCTCTGGCGGGCGTAGCCGACGGCGGCGTGCACCATGGCCTGCTCGTTGCGGCCCTGGAGGAAGGGCATGCCGTCCGGCCCGGCGCCGCCGGTCTCCAGCAGGGCCTGCCCGATGCCCGCCACGTTCCCGTGACCGAAGATCCCCCAGGTGGCGGCGACCAGTCGGTGGCGGCGGCCGTCACGCTCGGTGTACTGGGCGGCGAGGAAGCGTACGAGCGCCTGCGCGACGGTGAGCCTCATCGGTGGTCCTCCGCTCCTGCTCGGGGGAAGGGCAGCCGGGGATCGACGTCCTGCCCCTCCCAGCTGCCTCGGATCCAGCCGTGGTCGGGGTGGTCGCGGATCAGCCACTCCCTCGGCCCGCCGCCCGGTCCGGCCATCACGTTCAGGTAGTACATGTCGTGCCCGGGGGCGGCCATGGACGGCCCGTGCCAGCCGTCCGGGATCAGGACGGCGTCGCCCGTGCGCACCTCGGCCAGGATGTCGGTCTTCCCGGCCGGGGAGGGCGTGACGCGCTGGTAGCCGTAGCCCGGGGTGTCCCCGTGGGGGGCGATCTCGAACCAGTAGATCTCCTCCAGGCGGGACTCCTCGCCGGGGTGGTGCTCGTCGTGCTTGTGCGGCGGGTAGGAGGACCAGTTGCCGCCGGGGGTGAGGACCTCGACGGCGATCAGCCGGTCGCATGCGAAGCCGGCGGGGCCCGCGGCCGCGAAGTTGTTGACCTGGCGCGAGCAGGGGCCCGCGCCGCGCAGCTCGACGGCCACGGCTTCGGCCGGGCCGTACCGCGGGGGCAGGCGGCGCTCGCACCGGGCCCCTGCGAGGGCGAAGCGGCCGCCGCGCCTCGACGTGACCTCCGCGTGTGCGTCGCGGGGCACGTACGCGAAGTCGGTGGGCCCGCCGAAGACCCCTGTCCGCCCCCGGAGTCGGAACGGTTGCGGCTCGCTGCCGGGGGCTCCGTCCCCGGACTCCG
Source organism: Streptomyces sp. NRRL S-378 (assembly GCF_000720645.1). Classification (NCBI taxonomy): domain Bacteria; kingdom Bacillati; phylum Actinomycetota; class Actinomycetes; order Kitasatosporales; family Streptomycetaceae; genus Streptomyces; species Streptomyces sp. NRRL S-378. The sequence goes on along the minus strand of NZ_JOBX01000006.1, from coordinate 100,105 downwards.
GCTGGGCCCGGCAACGCACCTCGCACCCGCCGGACAGCGGAAGCACGATCCACTCGCACTCCCCCGACGGGAACGCGTACGCCTCCCCCGGCTCCAGCTCCAGCACCCGCAGCCGCGTCCACTCCATCCCCCACTCAGACACCACCGGCACGCCCCAGCACCTCCTCCACCTCGTGAGAGAACGGCATCGCGCTGGAGCACGCCAGCCGCGAGGCCACGATCGCCCCCGCCGCGTTCGCGTACCGCACGACACGCCCCAACTCCCACCCCGCCAGCAGCCCGTGGCACAGCGCTCCGCCGAACGCGTCCCCCGCGCCCAGCCCGTTGACCACGTCCACCTCGACCGGTGCCGCCTCGGCCACCGTCCCGTCGCGGTGGACCGCCAGCACGCCCTGCGGGCCCCGCTTGACCACCGCCAGTTCCACCCCGGCGGCGAGCAGCGCCCGGGCCGCCGCGTACGGCTCGGACTCGCCCGTGGCGATCTCGCACTCCTCCGGGTTGCCGACGGCCACCGTCGCGTGCGCGAGCGCCCGCTCGTAGTACGGCTCCGGTTTCTCCCGCCACAGCATCGGCCGCCAGTCGAGGTCGAACACCGTCGTCCCCGACCGGTCGCGGGCTTCCAGCGCCGCCAGCGTCGCCGCCCGCGAGGGCTCCTCGCTCAGGCCCGTGCCCGTCATCCAGAACACGCGGGCCGCCCGTACCGCCTCCAGGTCCAGCTCGTCGGCCGCGATCTCCAGGTCCGGGGCCTTCGGCAGCCGGTAGAAGTACAGCGGGAACCGGTCGGGCGGGAACATCTCGCAGAAGGTGATCGGGGTGGGGAGCCCGGCGACCTCGGTCACCCAGCGCTCGTCCACCCCGAACCTCCGCAGCTCGGTGCGCAGATACCCGCCGAAGGGGTCCGCCCCGGTCCGGCTGACCAACGCCACCCGCCGTCCCAGACGGGCCGCGGCGACGGCCACGTTCGCCGGGGACCCGCCCAGGAACCTGCCGAAGGTCTCCGCCTCGGCCAGTGGTACGCCGGTCGTCAACGGGTAGAGATCCACCCCGATCCGGCCCATCGTGATCAGGTCGAACGGATACGGATCGCCGGTGCCGGTCACAGTCAGTCCTCCCAGTCGCCCTCCACCCTAAGGTGGCCGTCATGACGTCATCCCCGCCCGCGTTGACCCGTATCCGCATCGGTTCGGCCCCGGACTCCTGGGGTGTCTGGTTTCCCGACGACCCGCAGCAGACCCCCTGGAGGCGCTTCCTCGACGAGGTGGCCGACGCCGGGTACGAGTGGATCGAGCTCGGCCCGTACGGCTACCTGCCCACGGATCCCGTCCGGCTCGCCGAGGAGACGGCGGCGCGCGGCCTGCGGGTCTCGGCCGGAACGGTCTTCACCGGACTCCATCACGGCCCCGCCGTGTGGGAGGAGACCTGGGAGCACGTGTCGCGGATCGCGGCGCTGACGCAGGCCATGGGCGCCGCCCATCTGGTCGTGATCCCCTCCTTCTGGCGGGACGACAAGACCGGGAAGGTGCTGGAGGACCGCACCCTCACCCCGGCCCAGTGGCGCGAACTGGCCTCGCAGACCGAGCGCCTCGGCCGTGAGGTGCAGGAGCGGTACGGGCTGCGGATCGTCGTCCATCCGCACGCCGACACCCACATCGACACCCCGGAGAACGTGGCCCGCTTCCTGGACGCCACCGACCCGGGCATGGTGTCCCTCTGTCTGGACACCGGCCACTACGCGTACTGCGGCGGCGACAGCGTGCAGGCCGTCGAGGCGTTCGCCGAGCGGATCGGCTACCTCCACCTCAAGCAGGTGGACCCGCGGATCCTCGCCGAAGTCGTCGCCGAGGAGCTGCCCTTCGGACCGGCCGTGGGCCGGGGGGTGATGTGCGAACCGCCGTCCGGGGTGCCCGCGCTGGAGCCCGTACTGGCCGCGGCGCAGCGCCTGGGGGTGGACCTCTTCGCCATCGTGGAGCAGGACATGTACCCCTGCCCGCCCGACCGTCCGTTGCCGATCGCCCGCCGTACCCGTGACTACCTGCGCTCCTGCGGCGCCCGCTGACACCCCGGAGGGAACACCATATGACCAGCACGCTCGGCATCGCCGTCATCGGCACCGGAAAGATGGGCGCGGACCACGTGCGCCGGTTCGGGCGGACCGTGGGCGGCGCCCGGGTGGTGGCCGTGGCCGACCCGGACGGGGACCGCGTCAAGGAGGTGGCGGGGGCACTCGACGGTGCGAGTGCGCACACCGATCCGGCGGCGGCGATAGCCGCGCCCGGGGTCGGGGCGGTGCTGATCGCGTCCCCCGGGCCGGCCCACGAGGAGGCGATCCTGCAGGCCCTGGAGCGGGAGCTGCCCGTGCTGTGCGAGAAGCCGCTGACGCCGGAGCCGGCGGGTGCGCTGCGCGTCATGGAGGCCGAGCAGCGGCTGGGGCGGCGCCTGGTGCAGGTGGGGTTCATGCGGCGTCACGACGCCGAGTACGAGCGGCTGAAGGAGCTGCTGGACGCGGGCGGGATCGGCCGTCCGCTCTTCCTGCACTGCCGTCACCGCAACGCGTCGTCTCCGTCCTTCTTCACCAGCGACATGCTGATCAGTGACTCCGTGGTGCACGAGGTGGACGCGGCCCGCTGGCTGCTGGGGCAGGAGATCACCGCGGTCACGGTGCTCTCGCCGCGGCCGACGTCGGCCGCGCCCGAGGGGCTGAGCGATCCCCGGATGGTGCTGCTGGAGACCTCCGGCGGGGCCGTCGTCGACGTGGAGATCTTCGTGAACTGCGGTTTCGGCTACCAGGTGCAGTGCGAGGCGGTCGGCGAGGCCGGGAGCGCCCGGATCGGCGACGGCCACGCGATGGTGGTACAGGCGGCGGGCCGCTGGGGCGGTGCGATCGACCAGGACTTCACGGTGCGTTTCGCCGACGCCTACGACCGGCAGCTGCGGCGCTGGGTGGCCGCGGCCGCGCGCGGCGGGGTGGCGGGGCCCGACGCGTGGGACGGCTACGCGGCGGCCGCCGTCTCGGAGGCGGGCCTCGCGGCCGCGCGCAGCGGCGTACGGACCGTGGTGGAGCTCCCGGACCGGCCGGCCCTGTACCGCTGAGCGCTCCCTTCTCCCGCGCTGTCCTCATCCGACCCCTGTGACTCTCCGGTCACAGGGGTCGCCCTCTTGTCACGCATGTCCGCGTTACGCGGGTCTTCCGTCACAGGGAGTACACAGCACCTCCCCGACCCCGGTCCTGCGTCGTTCGCCGGGCACAACCCGAGTGATCGTCAGCGTCCACGCGCCGGCTCCCCGGACGGCCTCCCGGCCGGCCCCGTGCCGTGGACCAGGAGGTGTCCCAGATGAGCGACCGACAGCTGTGGTCGTACAAGGAGATCGCTGCACACATCCGGGTCCAGCCGGACACCGTGCGCTCCTACCGCAAGCACGGACTTCTCCCGCCGCCCGACCACGTGGAGGGCGGCAAGCCCTACTGGTACGCCGCCACGGTCCGCGCGTGGGTGGCCCGGCGGCCCGGCAACCGGGGGCGCCGTGACGACTGACCCCCGCGTCGGCGGCAAAAGACCGGATGCCGATGTTCGCTTTATACCCCCCAGGGGTATAGTCTCGATTCATCGGGAGGACGGTGGAACCATCGGCCACCCTCCCGGTGACCGCACACGCCCCTGAAGAGGAGAACGACATGACCGCCGAGACGGACACCCAGACCACCACCGTCTACCGGGTGACCGGCATGACCTGCGGCCACTGCGAGGGTGCGGTGACCAGCGAGATCGCCGCCCTGCCGGGCGTCACCTCGGTCAAGGCCGTCGCCGCGTCCGGCGAGGTCACCGTGGTCTCCGCCGCCCCGCTCGCCGACGAGGACGTCCGCGCCGCCGTCGACGAGGCGGGCTACGAGCTGGCCGGACGGGTCTGAGCGGCACCCGCACCTCCTTCGGCAGCACCCGCGGCACTTCGCAGCACCCCGCCGGGCCGTGCCGGCCAGCTCATACTGGACCCGTACGGCCCGGCCATCCCCCTGGAGCCGGAACATGACCAGCACAGTGCACGACGGACCGATAACGGCGGTCGAACTCTCGATCGGCGGGATGACCTGCGCCTCCTGCGCGGCCCGCATCGAGAAGAAGCTCAACCGGATGGACGGCGTCGAGGCCACGGTGAACTACGCCACCGAGAAGGCCCACGTCTCCTACGGCGACGGCGTCCAGGTCGCGGACCTGATCGCGACCGTCGTGAAGACCGGTTACACCGCCGAGGAACCCGCGCCGCCCGCCCCGCCCGCCCCGGCACCCGGCGAGGAGCAGCCTGCCGACGCTCCCGACCCGGTGCTCTCCGGGCTGCGGCAGCGGCTGCTGGTGTCCGCCGCGCTCGCCCTGCCCGTCGTCCTGCTCGCGATGATCCCCGCCCTGCAGTTCGACAACTGGCAGTGGCTCTCGCTGACCCTGGCCGCGCCCGTCGTGGTCTGGGGCGGTTTCCCCTTCCACAAGGCCGCCTGGACCAACGCCCGGCACGGCGCCGCGACCATGGACACCCTGGTCTCGGTCGGTACGCTCGCCGCCTTCGCCTGGTCGCTGTGGGCCCTGTTCTTCGGCCACGCGGGCATGCCCGGCATGCGCCACGGCTTCGCCCTCTTCACCGTTCAGGGGGGCAGCATTTCCCGCACCGACGGTTCCTCCGCCATCTATCTCGAGGTCGCCGCCGGAGTCGTCACCTTCATCCTCCTCGGCCGCTACCTGGAGGCCCGCTCCAAGCGGAAGGCGGGCGCGGCCCTCAAGGCCCTGCTGGAGCTGGGCGCCAAGGACGTCGTCGTCCTGCGCGCGGGCAAGGAGGTGCGCATCCCGGTGGCCGCGCTCACCACCGGCGACCGCTTCGTCGTCCGCCCCGGCGAGAAGATCGCGACCGACGGCACGGTCGTCGAGGGCAGCTCCGCCGTGGACGCCTCCATGCTGACCGGAGAATCCGTCCCGGTCGAGGTGTCCGTCGGCGACTCCGTCACCGGCGCCACCGTCAACACCTCCGGGCGCCTGCTCGTCGAGGCCACCCGGGTCGGGGCCGACACCCAGCTCGCCCGGATGGCCAGGCTGGTGGATGACGCGCAGAGCGGCAAGGCCGAGGTGCAGCGCCTCGCCGACCGGATCTCCGGGGTCTTCGTCCCCGTCGTCCTGGTCCTCGCGCTCGCCACGTGGACCGGCTGGCTGCTCGCCACCGACGACGCGACGGCCGCCTTCACCGCCGCCGTGGCCGTCCTGATCATCGCCTGCCCGTGCGCCCTGGGCCTGGCCACCCCGACCGCGCTGATGGTCGGCACCGGGCGGGGCGCGCAGCTCGGCATCCTGATCAAGGGTCCCGAGGTGCTGGAGTCCACCCGCCGCGTGGACACCGTCGTCCTGGACAAGACCGGCACGGTCACCACGGGCCGGATGACCCTCGCCGGGGTCGTCACCGCCGAGGGCGTGGACGAGGCGGAACTGCTGCGCCTGGCCGGATCCCTGGAGCACGCCTCCGAGCACCCGATCGCCCGGGCCGTCGCCACCGCCGCCGCCGACCGGGCGGGCGCCCTGCCGGTGCCCGAGGGCTTCGAGAACCTCGCCGGTCTCGGCGTCCAGGGCGTGGTCGACGGGCACGCCGTCCTGGTGGGCCGCGAGCAGCTGCTGGCCGACTGGTCGATCCCCCTGCCGGACGGGCTCGCGCGGGCCAAGGCCGCCGCCGAGGCCGAAGGGAGCACCGCCGTGCTGGTGGCCTGGGACGGCACCGCGCGCGGGGTCCTGACCGTGGCCGACGCGGTCAAGGAGACCAGCGCCGAGGCGGTCGCCCGGCTGCGGGAGCTGGGGCTGACCCCGGTCCTGCTGACCGGCGACAACCGGGCCGTCGCCGAGACGGTGGCCCGCGAGGTGGGCATCGACGAGGTGATCGCCGAGGTGCTCCCCCAGGACAAGGTGGACGTGGTGCGCCGGCTCCAGGCGCAGGGCCGTACGGTCGCCATGGTCGGCGACGGGGTCAACGACGCGGCCGCACTGGCCCAGGCCGACCTGGGGCTCGCCATGGGCACCGGCACCGACGCGGCCATCGAGGCCGGCGACCTGACCCTCGTACGGGGCGACCTGCGGGTGGCTGCGGACGCGATCCGGCTCTCCCGGCGGACCCTGGCCACCATCAAGGGCAACCTGTTCTGGGCCTTCGGCTACAACGTCGCGGCGCTCCCGCTGGCGGCGGCCGGCCTGCTCAACCCGATGATCGCCGGGGCCGCCATGGCCTTCTCCTCGGTCTTCGTAGTGACCAACAGCCTGCGGTTGAGGTCCTTCCGCTAGTGGATCGCCTTCGCATCGTTCCCACAGTTCCTTCACGGGAGACGCAGATCACAGTGACCTCAACGTAACCATCCGGGGTCGTGACAGGTCTAATGGGGCGATGCCAGGAACGTCTTGGGGGACGTTCCACGGAAACCTTGGGGGTTTTCCGTGGCATCCGCCGGCCGGGACACGTGCCCGCGGGAGGCTTTGAGCGGCCCTCCCGACCCGAACGGGTCCCGGCTCAAGGACGCCCCGATCCGGGTCCCGTGGGGGGAATCCGTTTCGGGGGGAAAAGGGAAGCGCCCCGACCGTCGACCCGTGGGGGGATCGACGGCGGGGCGCTTCTCGTACGCCTGGGGCGGCGCCGCGCAGATGTACGCGGCGCCGGGCGGCCTCGGGTCAGCGGGCCTCGACGGGAACGAAGTCGCGCAGGACCTCGCCCGTGTAGATCTGGCGCGGGCGGCCGATGCGGGAACCCGGCTCCTTGATCATTTCCTGCCACTGGGCGATCCAGCCGGGGAGACGGCCGAGCGCGAAGAGCACGGTGAACATCTCGGTCGGGAAGCCCATGGCCCGGTAGATCAGACCGGTGTAGAAGTCCACGTTCGGGTAGAGGTTGCGCGAGACGAAGTACTCGTCGGCGAGCGCGTGCTCCTCCAGCTTGAGCGCGATGTCGAGCAGCTCGTCGCTCTTGCCGAGCGCCGAGAGGACGTCGTGCGCCGCCGCCTTGATGATCTTCGCCCGGGGGTCGAAGCTCTTGTAGACGCGGTGCCCGAAGCCCATGAGGCGGACGCCGTCCTCCTTGTTCTTCACCTTACGGATGAAGGCGTCGACGTCGCCGCCGTCGTTCTTGATGCCTTCCAGCATCTCCAGGACGGACTGGTTGGCGCCACCGTGCAGCGGACCCCACAGGGCCGAGATGCCGGCGGAGATCGAGGCGAACATGTTCGCCTGCGAGGAGCCGACCAGGCGCACGGTGGAGGTGGAGCAGTTCTGCTCGTGGTCCGCGTGCAGGATCAGCAGCTTGTCGAGCGCGGAGACCACGACCGGGTCCAGGTCGTACTCCTGGGCCGGCACGGAGAAGGTCATGCGCAGGAAGTTCTCGACGTAGCTGAGGTCGTTGCGCGGGTAGACCACCGGGTGGCCCACCGACTTCTTGTACGCGTAGGCCGCGATCGTCGGGAGCTTGGCCAGCAGGCGGATCGTCGAGAGGTGGCGCTGCTTCTCGTCGAACGGGTTGTGGCTGTCCTGGTAGAACGTGGACAGCGCGCTGACCACGGACGACAGCATCGCCATCGGGTGGGCGTCGCGCGGGAAGCCGTCGTAGAAGCGCTTCACGTCCTCGTGGAGCAGCGTGTGCTGGGTGATCTCGTTGCGGAAGGACGCGAGCTGGTCGACGGTCGGCAGCTCACCGTTGATCAGCAGGTAGGCCACCTCGATGAAGGACGAACGCTCGGCCAGCTGCTCGATCGGGTAGCCGCGGTAACGCAGGATGCCCTGCTCACCGTCGAGGTAGGTGATCGCGGACTTGTAGGCGGCGGTGTTGCCGTAGCCACTGTCCAACGTGACGAGCCCGGTCTGGGCCCGCAGCTTCGAGATGTCGAAGCCCTGGTCGCCGACGGTGCTTTCGACCACCGGGTAGGTGTATTCACCGTCCGCGTACCGGAGTACTACAGAGTTGTCGCTCACGTCATCCCTCACCGACGTAGTGCCTCTTCTTCGAGGTGCCCTGACTGCCTCTACCTTCCCCCATTTGGCGCAGGAGAGTGCACTCGGGGTCGGCCTTTGGTCTTTCGGACGGCACTGAGTGCCGCCAACCTGCTCATCCTGCCCCCTCCGCACCGGTGCGGGAACCCCAAATGATCGATCATCTAGGTGATGTTTCCCACCGGTATCCGTCCGGAGAGCCTCGGCGCGACCGCCGTATACCTCCTGCCTGCGGAAACGGTACGCACCGCCTGGCCGAGGGCCTTCCTGGACCCGACGAGGACGACCAGTTTCTTCGCCCTGGTCACGGCCGTGTAGAGCAGATTTCGCTGGAGCATCATCCAAGCGCCAGTGGTGACCGGGATCACCACAGCGGGATATTCACTCCCCTGGGAGCGGTGGATGGTGACGGCGTAGGCGTGGGCCAGCTCGTCGAGCTCCGAGAACTCGTAGCCGATCTCCTCGTCCTCCTCCGTCCGCACCGTCAGGCGCTGTTCGTCCGCGTCCAGGCCGATGACGACGCCGACCGTGCCGTTGAAGACGCCGTTGGCCCCCTTCTCGTAGTTGTTGCGGATCTGGGTGACCTTGTCGCCCACGCGGAAGACCCGGCCGCCGAACCGCTTCTCCGGCAGGTCCGGCCGGGCCGGCGTCATCGCCTGCTGGAGCAGCCCGTTGAGGTTCCCGGCGCCCGCCGGGCCGCGGTGCATGGGGGCGAGCACCTGGACGTCCCGCCGCGGGTCGAGGCCGAACCGGGCCGGGATCCTGCGGGCCGCCACGTCCACGGCCAGCACGCCCGCCGCCTCGGTGTCCTCCTCGGGGAAGAGGAAGAAGTCCGGCAGTCCGTCGGTGATCGGCGGCAGCCCGGTGTTGATCCGGTGCGCGTTGGTGACCACGCCGGACTGCTGGGCCTGCCGGAAGATCCGGGTCAGGCGCACCGCGGGCACCGGGCCGCCCTCCGCGAGCAGGTCCCGCAGCACCTCCCCGGCACCGACCGAGGGCAGCTGGTCCACGTCCCCCACGAGCAGCAGGTGGGCACCCGGCGCCACCGCCTTGACCAGCTTGTTGGCCAGCAGCAGGTCCAGCATCGAGGCCTCGTCGACCACGACCAGGTCGGCGTCCAGTGGCCGTTCCCGGTCGTACGCGGCGTCCCCGCCCGGCTTGAGCTCCAGCAGCCGATGCACTGTGGAAGCCTCGGCCCCGGTGAGCTCCGAGAGCCGCTTCGCCGCCCGGCCGGTCGGCGCGGCCAGCACCACCTTGGCCTTCTTGGCCCGGGCCAGCTCGACGATGGAGCGCACGGTGAAGGACTTGCCGCAGCCGGGGCCGCCCGTGAGGACGGCGACCTTGCGGGTCAGCGCCAGCCTGACCGCGTCCCGCTGCTCGGGGGCGAGCGTGGCCCCCGTACGCCCGGCGAGCCAGCCCAGCGCACGGTCCCAGTCCACGTCCTGGAAGGAGGGCATCCGGTCGTCCTCGGCGTGCAGGAGCCTGCGCACCTGCCCGACCAGGGACAGCTCTGCCCGGTGGAAGGGCACCAGGTACACGGCGGTCAGCGGGTCGGGCCCGCCCTGCGGGTCCGGCACGGGCTCCCGTACGACGCCCTCCGGGTCGGCGGCGAGTTCGGCCAGGCACTCGATCACCAGTCCGGTGTCCACCTGGAGCAGTTTGACCCCGTCGGCGATGAGCTTCTCCTCGGGCAGGAAGCAGTGGCCCTGGTCGGTGGACTGGGACAGGGCGTACTGCAGTCCGGCCTTGACCCGCTCGGGGCTGTCGTGCGGGATCCCGACGGCCTGGGCGATGCGGTCGGCGGTCAGGAATCCGATGCCCCACACGTCGGCCGCGAGCCGGTAGGGCTGGTTGTTGACGACGGAGATGGAGGCGTCGCCGTACTTCTTGTAGATGCGCACCGCGATGGAGGTGGAGACGCCGACGCCCTGGAGGAAGACCATGACCTCCTTGATGGCCTTCTGTTCCTCCCAGGCGGCCCCGATCAGCTTCGTCCGCTTGGGGCCGAGCCCCGGAACCTCGACCAGCCGCTTCGGCTCGGACTCGATCACGTCGAGGGTGTCGGTGCCGAAGTGCTCCACGATCCGGTCGGCGATCCTCGGGCCGATGCCCTTGATCAGGCCGGAGCCGAGGTACCGGCGGATGCCCTGGATGGTCGCGGGCAGGACGGTGCGGTAGTTCTCCACGGTGAACTGCTTGCCGTACTGCGGGTGAGAGCCCCAACGGCCCTCCATGCGCAGCGATTCGCCGGGCTGCGCCCCCAGCAGCGAGCCGACCACGGTGAGGAGGTCACCGCTGCCGCGGCCGGTGTCGACCCGGGCGACCGTGTAGCCGCTCTCCTCGTTGGCGTAGGTGATGCGTTCGAGCACGCCCTCGACCACCGCCAGTTGCACCGCCGCCCGTGCCCCGTCCGTTGCCATGACCCGAAACTACCGGGCGGCGCCGACATCGCGTCAGCCCTGTGGACAGCGCGAAGGGGGTCCCGCCTCACGGCCGGACCCCCTCACGGTTACCCCTCCCTCGTCGGACTTCCCGATCCCCCCGGATCCCTCCCCGGAAGTCCCGACGCACCATACGACCCGCGGTCCTCCCGGAGGGTTGCATCCGGAGTCGCAGATTTACGTTTCCGTTACCCAACGCCTACTCGAGGTGCTGGCGAATCGGTACACAAGGAGCGTTCCAGGCATGAGTGAATCGTCATGGCCGGTGTCCTGGCCAAGCTGAGCAGGCCGGTGGCCGTCGGCAGGTCCGCCGGCGGTACTGCGGCGGGCACCCCCGCGACACCCGGCGCGGCCCCCGCGGGCGACGGCGGACTCGGCGACCTCCTGGGCCAGATCCTCGGCGGCGGCCGGAAATAGCCCTCCGGAACACCCGTACGGCCCAGCGCGGGCCGGCGGCCGCGGGGCATCCCCCGGCCCGGCCCGCGCTATCCTCGAGCGCCATGGACACGCCCGCGGCACCCCGGACACCTGAGGACCCCGCGGCCAAGGGAGTCCGCCTGCGCGACCCGGCCCCCGGCGACCTGGGCTGGATCGTGCAGCGGCACGGCGCGCTGTACGCCGCCGAGTACGGCTGGAACGCCGAGTTCGAGGGCCTGGTGGCCCGAATCGTCGCCGACTTCGCCGAGGACCACGACCCGTACCTGGAACGGGTCTGGATCGCCGAGCTGGACGGCCTGCCGGTGGGCTCGGTGATGTGCGTGCGGGAGGACGGCGCACCCGGCACCGCCCGCCTGCGGCTGCTCCTGGTCGACCCCGAGGGGCGCGGCCGCGGCATCGGCGGGCTGCTGGTCGACACGGTCGTCGCCTTCGCCCGCTCGGTCGGCTACCGCGAACTGGTGCTGTGGACCAACGACGTGCTGGCCGACGCCCGCGAGCTCTACCTGCGGGCCGGGTTCACCCTGGTCGCGGAGCGCCCGCACCGCTCGTACGGGGCCTCCCTCATCGGGCAGGACTGGCGCCTGCCGCTGCAGGACGGCTCCGCGCACTGACGGCCGCGGTACCGGCCCGCGGCCGCGCGGGCGCCAGTGACGTCAGCGCCACCCCGCCCACCAGCAGCACCGCCGCCACCCAGCGCAGGCCCGACACCTGCTCCCCCAGCACCAGCGCCGCCGAGGACATCCCGAAGACCGGCACCAGCAGGCTGAACGGAGCCACCGACGAGGCCGGGTAGCGGCGCAGCAGGTAGCCCCACGCCCCGAAGCCGAACACGGTCGAGATCCACGCGACGTACGCGATGACGCCCACCCCGGACCAGTCCAGGGCCCGCAGCGCGGCCAGGTCCCGCTCGGGCCCCTCCAGCAGCAGCGACAACCCGAACAGCGGCAGCACGGGCACGGTGCACACCCACACCATGAAGTTCAGCGCGTCGGGCGGGGAGGCCTTGCGGGTGAGCACGTTGGAGACGCCCCAGCAGGCGGCGGCCGCCACGACCAGGGTGAATCCGAGCACCGGCCCGGAGGTCCCGCCGTCCACGGCGGCGACGGCGATCCCGGCCAGCGCCACCGCCATCCCGGTCACCCGCACCCGGCCCGGCCGCTCGCGGAGCACGACGGCCGCGAGGACGGCGGTGAAGACCGCCTGGACCTGCAGGACGAGCGAGGACAGCCCTGCGGGCATCCCCGCGTCCATGCCGGTGAAGAGCAGTCCGAACTTGGCGATGCCGAGGGCGGCGCCCACCCCGAGGACCCACTTCCAGGCGACCTTCGGCGGCCCGACGAAGAACACGGCGGGCAGGGCGGCGACGAGGAAGCGCAGGGCGGACAGCAGCAGGGGCGGGAAGTGGTCGAGGCCGATCTCGATGACCACGAAGTTGAAGCCCCAGACGGCGGCGACGAGCACGGCGAGTGCGGTGTGTACGGGACGCATGGACCGAGCATCCGCCCGCTCCACCGTGTAGCACCAGCGCGGATCTCTTCACCCATGGATGAAGCAGCGCTAACGAATAGGATGGGGGCATGCTCGATCTCGCCCGGCTGCGCGCCCTGCACGCCGTATCCGTCCACGGCTCGGTCGCGGGCGCGGCGGCCGCCCTCGGTTACACCCCCTCCGCGGTCTCGCAGCAGATCGCCAAGCTGGAGCGGGAAACCCGTACCACCCTGCTGGAACGGCGCGGGCGCGGCGTCGCCCTCACCGAGGAGGCCCGCCATCTGGCGGACACGGCGCAGGAGTTGCTGGCGATCGTCGAACGCGCCGAGACCACCCTGGAGGAGCGCCGCGGGCAGCCGAGCGGGCTGCTCACGGTCGCCGCCTTCGCCTCGGCCGCACGCGGCCTGCTGCCGGGGGTACTGGCCGACCTGGCCCACCGCCACCCGGCCCTGGACGTGCGCCTCACCGAGGTCGACCCGCACCTGTCCGTGGACCTGGTGGCCCGGGGCGTCACCGATCTGGCCGTGGCCCACGACTGGGACATCGCCCCGCTGCCCGCGCCCGAGGGGGTGGAACAGGCCCTGATCGGGGACGACCTCTGCGACCTGGTGGTACCCGCCGGCCATCCCTTCACCACCCGTGCTGCCGTCCGCCGCTCCGACCTCGGCGGTGAGCGCTGGGTGTGCCAGCCGCCCGGGCGGGTCTGCCACGACTGGCTGATGCGGACGCTGCGCACCGCGGGCTTCGAGCCGGACATCGCGCACGTCGCCGAGGAGAACCACACCATCGTCGCCCTGGTCGCGGCCGGACTCGGGGTGGCGGTCGTCCCCCGGCTGGGCACCGGCACCCTCCCGCCGGGAGCCGTGGCCGTACCGCTGGAACCGGGCCCCGTCCGCCGGCTGTACGCCCTCTGGCGCACCGGAGCGGCCCGCCGCCCGGCCATCACCGAAACGGTCCGCACCCTCCAGCAGCACTGGGCCGCGCAGTAGGCCTGCCGACCGGGCCGGGCCGCGTGCCGCCCCCGCACCGCCGCCCCGGGACTCCGCACCGCCCCGGCCCACCGGGCCGCCCCGCACCGCCGCCCCGGCCCACCGGGCCTCCGCCCGAACCGCCGTACCGCCGCACCGCCCCACGGGGCGACACGCAGCGACACGCCCGGCCGCCGCCGGACGGCACCGGTAGGGTCCGGCGCGTGCCGAACCACGCCTCCCGCCGGAACCTGCTCGCCGCGGCCGTCGCGGTCGCCGCCACGGCCGCGGGTGCGGCCGCCACCGCATCGGGCCCCGCGCGCACCGCCACCGACGACGCCCTCAACGCGGACGGGCCCGTCGGCCGCCGCCCCGACCGGGCCCGGCTGCGGCGCGCCATCGACCGGATGAGCCTCGCCGAGAAGGTCGGGCAGCTCTTCGTCTCCCGCGCGTACGGACACTCCGCGACCGACCCCGACCCGGCGGACGCCGAGCAGAACCACGCGGCGTTCGGCGTGCGCACCGCCGCCGAGCTGGTCTCCCGCTACCACCTCGGCGGGATCGTGTACTTCGCCTGGGCCCACAACACCCGCGCCCCGCAGCAGATCGCGGCGCTCTCGGCCGGTCTGCAGCGGAGCGCCCTCACCACCGGCGCCCGGATCCCGCTACTGCTCTCCACCGACCAGGAGCACGGCGCAGTCGCCAGGATCGGCAAGCCCGCGACCCTGTTCCCGGGGGCCATGGCCCTCGGCGCCTCCGGTTCCGCCACCGACGCCCGGCGCGCCGCCCGCATCGCGGGCAAGGAACTCGCGGCCATGGGCATCCGGCAGGACTACGCACCGGTGGCCGACGTCAACGTCAACCCGGCCAATCCGGTCATCGGCGTCCGTTCCTTCGGCTCCGACCCGCGCGCCGTCGCGGAGCTGGTCGCCGCCCAGGTGCGCGGCTACCAGGGCGCCGGGGTGGCCGCCACGGCCAAGCACTTCCCCGGCCACGGGGACACCGAGACCGACAGCCACGTGGGCCTGCCGGTCATGCGGCACACCCGCGCCGCCTGGGAGAAGCTCGACGAGCCGCCCTTCCGGGCCGCGGTGGAGGCCGGGGTGGACGCGATCATGACGGCGCACATCGTGTTCCCCGCCCTGGACCCCTCGGGCGACCCGGCGACCCTCTCCCGGCCGATCGTCACCGGCCTCCTGCGCGAACGCCTCGGCTTCCGGGGGGTGGTGGTCACCGACGCCCTGGACATGGCCGGGGTCCGACAGAAGTACGGGGACGACCGCGTGCCCGTACTGGCCCTCCTGGCGGGCTGCGACCAGTTGCTGAACCCACCGGACCTCCCCCTGGCCCACCGCAGCGTGCTGGCGGCCGTCGCGTCGGGCGAGCTGACCGAGGAGCGCGTCGAGGAGTCGGTGCTGCGGATCCTCGAACTGAAGTCCCGCCGGGGCCTGTTCGACGAGGCGTACCCCTCCGCCGCGACGGTGGGCGCGGTCGTCGGCGCACGCGGACACCTGGACGCCGCCGACCGGATCGCGGCCGCGACCACGACCCTGCTGGCCGATCCCGGCAAGCTGGTGCCGATCGACGCCAAGGCCGCGCCCCGGCTGCTGGTCACCGGCACGGACCCGGTCTCCCCCAGCGGCACGACCGGCCCGCCCACCGTCGTACTGGCCCGGGAGCTGACCGCGCTGGGCTGCCGGGCCACGGCGGTGGCGCCCTCGCGCGCGGTGGCCGCGGCGGCCGGGCACGCGGCGGTGCTGGTGTGCACGTACAACGTTCCGGAGGGGGACGGCCCGCAGCGCACCCTGGTGACGGAGCTGATCGCCACCGGGGTGCCGGTGGTCCTGGTGGCACTCCGCAACCCCTACGACCCGGCCCGGCTGCCGGCCTGCGCGGCGGAGCTGGCGACGTACTCCTGGGGGGACGCGGAGATGCGGGCGGCGGCCCGCGTCCTGACAGGGGCGGCGCGGCCCTCGGGCCGTCTGCCCGTCCCGGTCCCGGGCCGCTACCCGCTCGGCCACGGGCTCTCGCTCGGCACCTGAGGATCCGCAACGGCGGAGGGCGTGCCCGCGGAATGCGGGCACGCCCTCGTCGTTCACCGGCGTTGCGTCCTTACGGGCGCAGCTGCGGCTCGCGCTCCAGGTCGCGCCGGTCGAGCTCGGCGTCCGGGGCGGCCAGCGGCGCCGCCCGGCCGGTGTCGGCGAGCGTCGCGGCCGGGGCGACGCCGGCCCACTGGAGGATCTTGGCGGTCGCGAGGGCCTTCTCACCGTCGAGGAGCTTGGCGACGTTCGCCCCGTGGTTGGCGCCCGGAGCGGTCATCACGTAGCTGTCGCGCGCCGAGTACCCGATGCGGAACGGCTCGGCACCCCACGGGTCGTTCTGGCCGTACACGAACAGCATCTGGTTCGCGTTGTCACGCACCCACCTGTCGATGTCCGCCATGGCTCCGGACTGGAAGGTCATGGGGATGTCGCGGGGCACGAAGTTGCGCGGCGGCTGGTAGCCGTAGCGGCTCAGGTTGCCCAGGTGCGGCTGCTTGATGTCCGGGGAGCCGAGCTGGGTGCCCGCCTGGTAGTAGTACGGCGTGTACGTCTCCAGGCCCTGGTCGGTGTAGGCGGAGAAGCCGGAGATCGCGTCGATCGAGTCCCAGATCTCCTGGTCGGTGGCGGTGGCGGCGGCCGGGATCGAGGCGCAGTCGGCCAGCAGGCTGTACTGCCAGAAAGCCCACACGTAGTCGAGGACGACGGCCTCGTAGGCCTTGTCGAGGCTGCCGACGGTGGTGAAGGTCCAGCCGTTCTCGGCGGCGGCCGCAGCGTACTTGGCCTCCAGCGGCTCGCGGCGCACCAGCGCCTCGCGCTGCACGGCGTTCAGCCTGTCGCGGCACTCCTTGGTGCCGACCTTGGCGAAGAACCGGTCGTAGGCCGAGTCCTCCTTGTCGGCGACGTCGTTGGGCGCGACGTACGCCACGACGCCGTCCATGTCGCGCGGGTAGAAACGCTCGTAGTACGTCGCCGTCATGCCGCCCTTGCTGCCGCCCGTGGCCAGCCAGTTCTTCTTGTAGATCTTCTTCAGGGCGGTGAAGATGCGGTGCTGGTCACTGGCCGCCTGCCAGATGTCCAGGTTGGCCCAGTTGGCCGGGTCGGGCCGGGAGGGCGTGAAGAATCGATACTCCATGGACACCTGGTTGCCGTCGATGATGGTCGTCGGCTCACTGCGGCGCGGGTTGGTGTTGACGTTGTAGCCGGAGGTGAAGAAGACCGACGGCCGCGAGACGTCCTTGTGCAACAGGGTCAGGCGCTGCTTGAAGGTGCCCTTCCACGGCTGCCGGTGGTCGACCGGCTGCTCGTAGTTCAGCACGAAGAATCGGTAGCCGGGGTACGGCTTCTCCTCGATCAGGCTCATCCCGGGAATGCCGAGGATCTGGTCCTTGATGTCCGCGGCCGCCGCCGGCTCCGCGGCGGTGGCCGCTTGTGCCGTGGAGCCGGCCGCGCCCATGGTGCCGATGAGCACCACGAGCGACAGCAGCCATCCGAGCGTCTTGCGCATTCGCCCTCCCCTTGAGTTCACTTCGGTCGCCGTGAACCTAGCCGGGCCAACACGCCACTGAACAGACCCAGTTGGGACTGTCCCTCAGCAAAGGATCCAGCCGGAGTCGGCCGAACCGCCCCCTACGCTCCCCTTTACATACACACAGCGGCTGATCGCCCCGACGGTGACGGGCCCGGCATGTCGGGTGAATCGCCCGGCGTCGCGCACCGGAGCGCCGCCGCGCGGCTGGATGCTCACCGCGATCCGCCGCCGCTCGCCCGCGGTCCGGGTCACGGCCATGGCACAGGCCCGGGTGCGGCTCTTGTAGACGCGCAGCTCACCCGTGTCGAACGGCACCGTCCGCGCCAGCCGGCCCGTACAGCCCCCGCTCGCGGCCTGGACGGGCGGCCCGGCGAACAGGCCGCCGACACAGAGCCACAGGGCCCCTGTGAGCGCTCCCAGTGATGCGGCCCGGCGGCCCGGCCCGCCCCGCTCCTTCGCCATCCAGTCCCCCGATCGGCCGTGCGCACGGACGACGTGCGCACGCACGTACGACGCCCGGACGCCCCGAAAGGTTGCCGTCGCCAAGGACCCGGCCACCCCTGCGGCGAACGCGCCTCCCTCGTACGGATGCATCCACAACTCCCCGGCGGCGGTACGGAAGTTCGCGATCGGCGGGGAGATTACGCTGGGTGATCACAAGTCCGCTCGACGTAACCGCAGATGCAGCCGTGAAAGGCACTCACATGACGAACGACCTGCTCGACCGCAAGCTGGAGCGCGCCTTCACGCACCTGGACGCCGACCGGAGCGGGGTGATCGACGCCGACGACATCATCGCGCTCGGCTCCCGGCTGCTGACCGCGCTCGCGGAGCCGGCCGACGCCCCCAGGGCCGCCCTGGTGATGGGTGGGCTGGCCGACTTCTGGCAGGACCTCTTCACCGAGCTCGACCTGGACCGGGACGGCAAGGTCACGCCCGAGGAGTACAAGCTGGGCATGACCCGGCTGTACGCGCAGGGCGGGCCGGCCTACGACCGTTCGTTCCGCCCGATGATGCGGGCGATCCTCACGATCGTGGACACCG
The DNA here is from genome assembly GCF_000720645.1 of Streptomyces sp. NRRL S-378. Taxonomy (NCBI): domain Bacteria; kingdom Bacillati; phylum Actinomycetota; class Actinomycetes; order Kitasatosporales; family Streptomycetaceae; genus Streptomyces; species Streptomyces sp. NRRL S-378. The sequence continues at coordinate 82,168 of NZ_JOBX01000006.1, read as the reverse complement.
ACGGCGACGGGGTCATCAGCCCGGAGGAGTTCCACCGGGCGCAGGAGGCCTTCGACACGGACCTGAGCCCCGCCCACACCGAGGCGCTGTTCCGGCGGATCGACGCGGACGGGGACGGCTCCCTGACGGTGGACGAACTCCTCGGCGCCGTACGCGAGTACTACACCGGCACCGACGAGGACGCCCCGGGGAACCTGCTGTTCGGCGAGTTCTGATCCCCGGGGCCCCGCCGCCGCTCAGGCCGCGGCGCGCTCGTCCTCCCCGACGAAGGTGCGCCACAGCTCGGCGTACCGGCCGCCGCGCGCCAGGAGTTCGGCGTGGGAGCCGTCCTCGACGACGCGGCCGCGGTCCATGACCACGACCCGGTCGGCGCGCGCGGCGGTGGTCAGCCGGTGCGCCACCACCAGCGTGGTGCGCTTGCCCGAGAGCCGGTCCGTCGCCTGGTTGACCTGGGCCTCGGTGGCCAGGTCCAGGGCGGCGGTGGCCTCGTCGAGGAGCAGCACGTCCGGGTCGACGAGTTCGGCGCGGGCCAGCGCGATCAGCTGGCGCTGGCCCGCCGAGAGGTTGCGGCCGCGCTCGGCGACGGTGTGCAGGTAGCCGCCGTCGAGGGTGGCGATCATGGCGTGGGCACCGACCGCGCGGGCGGCGGCCTCCACCTCGGCGTCGCTCGCCTCCGGCCGCCCGTAGGCGATGGCGTCCCGGACGGTCCCCGGGAAGAGGTACGACTCCTGGGGGACGACGCCCAGCCGGTGGCGGTACGCCGTCAGGTCGAGCTCGCGCAGGTCGGTGCCGTCGGCGGTGATCCGGCCGGAGGTCGGGTCGTAGAACCGGGCCACCATCTTGACCAGGGTGGACTTCCCGGCTCCGGTCTCGCCGACGAAGGCAACGGTCTGACCGGCGGGTATGCGCAGGCTGATGCCCGCCAGGGCCTCGCCCTTCTCACCGCGTTCGGCGGCCGTCCCGTACTGGAAGCGGACGTTCTCGAAGGCGATCTCGCCGCGCAGCTCCGGCAGCTCGCGCGGGGCCTCGGGCCGCGGGGTGGTGGTGGGCTCGCGCAGCAGGTCCTGGATGCGGCGGAGGGAGACGGTGGCCTGCTGGTAGCCGTCGAAGACCTGGGAGAGCTGCTGGACCGGGGCGAAGAACAGGTCGATGTACAGCAGGTACGCGACCAGCGCGCCGGTGGTGAGCGTCCCGGCCTCCACCCGGCCCGCGCCGACGATCAGCACGGCGGCCGCGGCAGCGGAGGACAGCAGCTGGACGAACGGGAAGTAGACCGATATCAGCCACTGGCCGCGGACCCGGGCCTCGCGGTAGGAGTCGCTGCGTTCGGCGAAGCGGGTGGCGCCGGAGCCCTCGCGGCGGAAGGCCTGGACGATGCGCAGACCGGAGACGGACTCCTGGAGGTCGGCGTTGACCAGGCTGACCCGGTCGCGGGCGAGCTCGTAGGCGGCGACGGACTTGCGGCGGAACACCATCGTCCCGATGACCAGGACGGGGAGGGCCGCGAAGACGATCAGCGCGAGCTCGACGTCGAGGACGAGCAGGGCGACGAGGATCCCGAAGAAGGTGAAGACGGAGACGACGGCCGTGACCAGTCCGGTCTGCAGGAACGTGGACAGCGAGTCCACGTCCGTGGTCATCCGGGTCATGATCTTGCCGGTGAGTTCGCGCTCGTAGTAGTCGAGGCCCAGCCGCTGGAGCTGGGCGAAGATCTTGACGCGGAGGGAGTACAGGACGCGCTCGCCGGTGCGGCCCGTCATCCGGGTCTCGGCGAACTGCGCGCCCCACTGGGCGACGACGACCGCGAGGGCGAGCCCCGCGGCCGCCCAGACGGCGCCGAGCACGGCCTGCTCCACGCCCTGGTCGATGCCGTGGCGGATCAGGACCGGCAGCAGCAGTCCGGCGCCCGCGTCCACGGCGACGAGGGCGAGGCTGATGGCGAGCGGCGCCCAGAACCCCTTGAGGAGGCGCCGTAGCCCGTAGCTCTCCTCGGCGGCCGCGGCGCGGGCCTCGTCGACGTCGGGCCGGTCGTCGGCGGGCGGCAGCGCGGCCACCTGCGCGAGGAGTTCGGGGGTGGCGGGCGTCCCGGCCACCGCGCCGGCCATGGAGTGACCGGCGCCGGGCGCCCCACCGGCCGCGGGCGCGGTGCCGGTGCCGGGGGCTCCGTCGGTCTCCTCGCGGCGGCGCCACAGCTCGGGGGTGATCCCGGCCGGGACCCTGCGCTTGGCGTTGACGGGCTCGGAGTCGATCTCGGCTTCCAGCTCGATGTCGCGTTCGAGGTCGCGGTCGAGCTCGCTCTCGAACTCGGCCATCGCGAGGGCGTCCGGGGTCCGCGGCGAGCCGGCGCCCAGTGCGTCGGGGTCGGTCAGCAGCCTGCGGTAGAGCGGCGAGCGCTTCTGAAGCTCCTCGTGCGTCCCGATCTCGGCGAGCCGCCCGCGGTCGAGTACGGCGATCCGGTCGGCCAGCGCGAGCGTGGAGCGGCGGTGGGCGATCAGCAGGGTGGTCCGGCCGGCCATGACGGCGCGCAGGGCCTCGTGGATCTCGTGCTCGACGCGGGCGTCCACGGCGGAGGTGGCGTCGTCGAGGAGCAGCAGCCGGGGGTCGGTCAGGATCGCGCGGGCCAGGGCGATGCGCTGGCGCTGGCCGCCGGAGAGGGTCAGGCCCTGCTCTCCGACCTTGGTGTCGTACCCGGCGGGCAGGGCCCGGACGAACCCGTCGGCCTGGGCGGCGCGGGCGGCGGCCTCGATCTGCTCGTCGGTGGCGTCGGGGTGGCCGTAGGCGATGTTGGCGCGGATGGTGTCGGAGAAGAGGAAGGAATCCTCGGGGACGAGTCCGATCGCGCCGCGCAGGGACGCGTACGTCAGCTCGCGGACGTCGTGGCCGCCGATGCGGACGGTGCCGCCGTCGGCGTCGTAGAAGCGCGGCAGGAGGAGCGAGACGGTGGACTTCCCGCTGCCGGAGGCGCCGACGACGGCGACGGTCTCGCCCTCCGCCACGGACAGCGAGAACCCGTCGAGGACCGGCCGCCCGGGGTCGTAGCCGAAGCGGACGTCCTCGAACTCGACGGTGGCGGGCGCGTCGGCGGGCAGTTCGTGCGTGCCCTCGCGGATCGCGGGCTCGGTGTCGATGAGCTCGAAGACCCGCTCCCCGCCGGCGCGGGCCTGCTGGGCGACGGTGAGGACCATGGCGAGCATGCGGACCGGGCCGACGAGCTGGGCGAGGTAGGTGGAGAAGGCGACGAAGGTGCCGAGGGTGACCCGCCCCTCGGTGGCCAGCCAGCCGCCGAGCGCCAGCATGGCGACCTGGGCGAGCGCGGGCACGGCCTGCAGGGCGGGGGTGTACCGGGAGTTGAGCCGGATGGCCCGCATCCGCCCGGCGAACAGCCGGCGTCCGGCGTCGCGGAGCTTGGCGGTCTCCTGCTCCTCCTGGCCGAAGCCCTTGACGACGCGTACGCCGGTCACGGCCCCGTCGACGACGCCCGCGACGGCGGCGGCCCGGCTCTGCGCGTACCAGGTGGCGGGGAAGAGCTTCTTGCGGCTGCGCTTGGCGATGAACCAGAGCGCGGGGGCCATCAGCAGGGCGACGACGGTCAGCAGCGGCGAGAGCCACAGCATGATCCCCAGGGATATCCCGAAGAGCAGGAAGTTCCCGATCGTCATCGGGAGCATGAAGAGCAGGCCCTGGATGAGCTGGAGGTCGGTGGTGGCGCGTCCGACGACCTGGCCGGTGGACAGCTCGTCCTGGCGGCGCCCGTCGAGGCGGGAGATGGTGTCGTACATGTCGGTGCGCAGGTCGTGCTGCACATCGAGGGCGAGGCGTCCGCCGTAGTAGCGGCGTATGTAAGTGAGGACGTACACGAGCAGGGCGGCGGCTATGAGCATCCCGGCCCAGGGGCCCATGGGCCTGGTGTGGTCCCCGATGACGTCGTCGATGATCACCTTGGTGACCAGCGGCACGAGTGCCATGACGGCCATGCCCGCCAGCGAGGAGCCGAGGGCGAGCAGCACGTTGGCCTTGTACCGCCACGTGTAGCCGGCCAGCCGCCTGCCCCAGCCCTGTTTCTCCCCCGCCGCTGTCTCTGCCGCCGCCACGTAGGCCTCCCCGTTCGGTCCTGTCCTGCCGGAAGCGGGAACGCCCCGACCGGCGGATTTCATCCCGCCGCAACAATTCGAACGTGTACGCCGGTGGCCTCCGGCGCACGCGGGGAGCCCCGCACTGTGCGCCGTCCGGGTCGCCCGCGCCCCCGCCCGAGGCTCCGGCGGGGCCGCGGGCGGGCGGCGCGCGGCGGGGCTCAGAAGTGTGTCGGGGCGAACATCCTGAGGGTGGCGGGGAGGACGAGGACCGAGGGGCCCGGGGTGGCGAGGGCCTTCCTGAGGTCGGCCGTCAGGGAGTCGGGGGTGGTCGTGGCGGCCGGGACGCCGAAGGACTCCGCGAGGGCGACGAAGTCGGGGCGGGTGAGCTCCGTGCCCGTGGTGCGGCCCTCGAAGGCGTCGGTCATGTACTCGCGCAGGATGCCGTAGCCGCCGTCGTCCACGATCAGCCAGGTGACGTCGAGGTCGTGCTGCCGGGCGGTGGCCAGCTCCGCGAGGGAGTACATCGCGCCGCCGTCCCCGGAGACGGCGAGGACGGGCGTGCCCGGCTCCGCGACGCAGGCGCCGAGGGCCGCCGGGAAGGCGTAGCCGAGGCCGCCCGCGCCCTGGGCCGAGTGCATGGTGTTGGGGTGCTTGGCGTCGAAGGCCGACCAGGCCCAGTAGGACAGGATCGTCATGTCCCAGAAGGACGGGGAGCGGGGCGGCAGCGCGGACCGGATCGAGGCCAGGAGGGACTGTTCCAGGGCCAGGTCCTGGTCGGCGAGGCGGGCGGCGACGTCCTCCAGGACCATGCGGACCCGCTCGGGGGCGTGGTCGTCCTGCCGCTCGGTCACCGTCTCCAGCAGGGCCTGGAGGGCGAGGCGGGCGTCCGCGTGGATGCCCAGGGCGGGGTGGTTGGACTCCAGCTTGCCGAGGTCGGCGTCGATCTGGACGACCCGGCCCGTGGGGAAGAACGTGTGGTAGTTCGACGAGAGTTCACCGAGGCCCGAGCCGACGACGAGGAGCACGTCGGCGTCCTCCAGGAAGTCCGTCATGTGACGGTCCTCCAGCCAGGACTGCAGGGACAGCGGGTGCGTCCAGGGGAAGGCGCCCTTGCCGCCGAAGGTGGTGACCACGGGGGCGTTCAGGCGCTCCGCCAGCTGCCTGAGCTTGCCGGACGCGTCCGCGCGGACGACCCCGCCGCCGGCGATGATCACCGGGCGGGAGGCCCGTGACAGCCAGTGCGCCGCCACCGCCGTCAGCTCGGGGCGGGGGGCGAGCTCGTGCGGGGTCGCGTCCATGCCCGTGACCGGCGGGACAATCGTCTCCGAGCGGAGGACGTCCTCCGGGATCTCCACCCAGACCGGGCCGTGCGGGGCCGTGAGCGCCGATTCCCAGGCCTCCGCGATCACCGAGGGGATCTGGGAGGGGGTGCGCGCCTCGTGGACCGACTTGACCACGTCCCGGAAGGACGCGGCCTGGTCGCGCAGCTCGTGCAGGTGGCCGCGCCGCCCGCCGCCGAGGCCCGCGACGGGGACCTGGGAGGAGATGGCGAGGACGGGGGCCGAGGCCGCCGCCGCCTCGGCGAGGGCCGGCAGGGCGGTGAGCGCGCCGGGGCCGGTGGACAGCAGCAGGGGCGCGGCCTCACCGGTGACGCGGCCGTACGCGTCCGCCGCGAAGCCCGCGTTGTTCTCCACCCGGAGGGTGACCAGCCGCAGGTCGGAGCGCCCCACCGCGTCGAAGAGGCCGAGGGCGTGCTGCCCCGGCAGTCCGAACACGGTGGTGGCGCCCAGCGAACGCAGCGTCTCCACGACCAGGTCCCCGCCCGTCCGCCCCGGCGGCGCGGCCAGGGCGGCGGCCGTCTGGGCCTCGGTGGGACGGAGTACCAGGTCGTGGTCGTGCGTCACGGGTGTGCGGTGCCCTTCTTACTTCGCCTTCGCCGCCGCGATCTGGCGGCTCATGATCGTGGTGAGCTCGTACGCGGTGTGCGAGGCCGCGACGGAGGTGATCTCCGCGTGATCGTACGCCGGGGCCACCTCGACCACGTCGGCGGAAACGAGGTTGCAGGAGGACAGGCCGCGGATGATCTCCAGGAGCTCGCGGGAGGTCATGCCGCCCGCCTCGGGGGTGCCGGTGCCGGGCGCGTGCGCCGGGTCCAGGACGTCGATGTCGATGGAGATGTAGAGCGGGCGGTCGCCGATGCGCTGGCGCAGCTGGTCGGCGACCTCGTCGGCGCCGCGGCGGTAGACGTCCGCGGAGGTGACGATGCCGAAGCCCATCTTCGCGTCGTCGTCGAGGTCCTGCTTGCCGTACAGCGGGCCGCGGGTGCCGACGTGGGAGAGGGCCTCGGTGTCGAGGATGCCCTCCTCGACGGCGCGGCGGAACGGGGTGCCGTGGGTGTACTCGGCGCCGAAGTAGGTGTCCCAGGTGTCCAGGTGCGCGTCGAAGTGCAGCAGCGCGACCGGGCCGTGCTTCTTGGCGACGGAGCGGAGCAGCGGGAGGGCGATGGTGTGGTCGCCGCCGAGGGTCATCAGACGGGAGCCGTTGCCGAGGAGCTCGTCCGCCGCGGCCTCGACCGTCTCGACGGCCTCGTTGATGTTGAAGGGGTTCACCGCGATGTCACCGGCGTCCGCGACCTGCGCGAGGGCGAAGGGGGAGGCGTCCTGCGCCGGGTTGTACGGGCGCAGCAGGCGGGAGGCCTCGCGGATCGCGTTGCCGCCGAAGCGGGCGCCGGGGCGGTAGGAGACGCCGGAGTCGAAGGGCACGCCGACGACGGCGACGTCGGCGGAGCCGACCTCGTCGAGGCGGGGCAGCCGGGCGAAGGTCGCCGGGCCCGCGTAGCGCGGGATGCGGGAGGAGTCGACGGGTCCGCGCGGCTGCGTGCTCATGGCTGTGCCTCTTTCTCTGGCCTGACGTGTGCGGTACTTCGAGCGTAAGCGGGCCGCACAGGGGTGGGGAGTGTACGTTTCATCCATCTGGCCCCACTGATGTGTACGGAGTATCCATGCCCGCCGCTCCTCGTGATCCGGAGTACGGCAACGGTCCCGCCGGGGAGCCGCTCACCCCGCCGGTGCTCCTCGCCTCGTTGCTCGCCGACCGGGAACTCGGCCTGCGCCACCTCGCCGGGCCGGCCACCGCCGGGGTGCACGGCGTGCACGCCTCCGAAATGCCCGATCCCTCCCCCTACCTGCTCGGCGGCGAGCTGCTGCTGACCGCCGGGGCGGGCCCCGCCGAGGACCCCGACGGGTACGTGGCCCGGCTGGCCGGGGCGGGGGCGGCCGCCCTCGGCTTCGGCGTGGCCCCGGTGCACGAGGAGGTCCCGGCCGCGCTGGCCGAAGCCTGCGCCCGGCACGGACTGCCGCTGCTGGAGGTTCCGCCGCGGACCCCGTTCTCGGCGGTCGCCCGGGCGGTGGGACGGCTGACGGCGGAGGCCCGGACCCGGGAGCTGCGCCGGACCACCGAGGCCCAGCAGGCCCTGGCGGCGGCCGCGGCCCGGCCCGATCCGGTCCCGGCGGTGCTGGCCCGGCTCGCCGCGAGCCTGGGCGGCTCGGTCGCCCTGTGGCCGGGCGGCCGGGCGGCGGGCCCGGAGCTGCCCGCCCCGGCCCGGGAGGCGCTGTCCGCGCTGCTGGCCCGGGTCGGCCGCGAGGGCGGGCCCGCCACGGCCACGGACCGGGCGGGCGGACACCACCTGGCGGCCTACGCCCTGGCCGGGCGGGCCGCGCTGGGCACCGCGACCCCGGCCCGGGCGCCCGGCGACCACACCGTGGCCTCGGTGGCAGCCGTACTGCTGACCCTGCTCACCGCCGAGCGGCCTGCCGGGGCCGAGGCCGCGGCCCTGACCCGGCTGCTGCTCGACGGGGATCCGGCCGCGGCCCTGCCGGCCGGGCCGTGGTACGCCGTCCACGCCCGCGGCACCGGAGATCCGCAGGCCCTCGCGGCCGCGCTGGGCACCGTACTGCTGGACCCGCACGAGGGCGGCGTACGGCTGCTGACCGACCGGGAGCCGGGCGCGCAGCCGGGATGGCGGCTGGGGGTGAGCGCACCTGCGGCGCCCGACGCACTGGCCGCGGCCGACGCCCAGGCGGAGCGGGCCCTCCAGCGCGCGGAGGCGGCCCGTACCCCGCTGGCCCGGCACGCCGACGCCGGCTTCGCGGGCCTGGTCGGGGAGGCCGAGGCCCGCGCCCACGCCGAGGCCCTGCTCGGGCCGCTCTCCCCCGCGCTGCGCGAGACCCTGCGGGCCTGGCTGGCGCACCACGGCGGCTGGGACCGTACGGCGGCCACCCTGGGGCTGCACCGCAACACCGTGCGCCAGCGCGTGGCGCGCTGCGCGGTCCTGCTGGACCGTGACCTGGACGACCCGGACGCCCGGATGGAGCTGTGGTTCGCGCTGCGCACGGTGGACTAGGCGATCTCGCCCATCCACATGCGGCGGCCCAGTTCGTCGAGCTCGTTCTTGCGCTCCTGGTACTCGGGCAGCGCCTGCCCCAGCAGCCGCCAGAAGTCGGCCCGGTGTCCGGACACGCGCACGTGGGCCAGTTCGTGGGCGACGACGTAGTCCACGAGGTGCATCGGAAGCTGGAAGAGCGGCCAGCCGAGGCTCATCCGTCCGCATCCGGCTCGCTCACCGTCGTGACGAAAGCTTCCCCACCTGCTTCCGAGGTCGCGCACGTCGAGTTCCGGCTCGGCGACGGCCATGCGTGCCGCCCATGGCTGCAGCCGCCCGGACGCCCACTTCTGCCCCGCCCGGCAGTACCAGTCGACGAGAGCCGCTCTCCCCAGGTCCGGATCGGCTGCCGTCCCCTCGCCCATGACGAGACGGCCGGCGATCAGCCGGACCCTTCTCCCGGTGGGCTGGTCCCCGGCCAGGGTGAGCCGGTAGGTCCGGCCCAGATAGCGGAAGACCTCCCCCTCTGCGAGTCGTTTCGTCGGGTTCAGCGGGCGGGTCGCCTCGCGTAGCCCGATCTTGCCCACCAGCCAGGAGCGGTGGGCACGGACGAAGTCCTCCGCGTCGGCGACCGGCCGGCCCTCGGGTGTGTGGAGGGTCAGACCGGCGTCCGGCTCCACCGTGAGCGCGAAGCGCCTACGGCGCGCGCTGACCCGCACCCGCAGCTCCAGGCCGTCGACGGCCAGAAGGCTCCCTTCGGCCATGGAGGGGGACCGGCTGTCTTCGGCAAGGGCGCTCACGCGCCCTATTCTCCCCGGGACCGGGCCAGGAACTGCTGCTTGTGCGCCGCCGCGTACGCCGCGAGGCCTTCCGCGACGGCACGCAAGGGGGCCCAGTCGCCGCCGGCCGGCTTCAGCCCGCCGCCCAGCAGCCGGTTCTGAATGCTGCTCGCCAGCGCCGTGACGTCCTGATGCTGGCCCTGGTAGGAAGCCTTGGCCATGGCTTGCCCGGCCGTATCGCACACCGCTTCCACCAGCGGGCGGGCATCGGCGGCGGCCTGACCCCGCGCGACGCCGGGGTTCTCGTCCAGGAGCTTGTCCAGCAGCCGGTACACCTTCTGCTCCAGTGGGCTGAGCCCCTCCGTGGCAGGGTCCTCCGCATCCTCCCCACGAGCCTTGTCGATCAGGTCGCCGAACTCCCGGACCTGATCCTCGAAACGTCCGGGGAGATCCCGCAGGATCTCCTCCAGGCGCTCCGAGAGCTCCTTGTACTTCCCCGGGTCCTCCCGCTTGACCCGTTCCTCCAGGTGGAAGCGGAGCGCGTGCCCCATCTCCGCGGCGGCCTCGCGTGTGGGGAGCGTGCGGACGTGGTCGTCGAAGGCGGGAGCGCCCAGCGACACGGGGGCGATGACCTGGTCGATCTCCGGCCCCTCCAGATGGTCGGCGATCATCGCGCGTACCTTGCGGCCGTAGCGGCGCAGGGTGAACGTCCCGCCAGGCGCGTCCCGGTAGAGCCTGCGGACGCGCTTTTGCAGCATGCCCCAGAGCCGGGCGTGGGCCACGTACTCCAGACCGTCCTCGTGCGGGAGTACGCGTTCCAGCACGGCGAGGAACTCGTACAGCGCGGTGTCGAACGCGAACCGGGCAGGCTCGGGGTCGAAGGCCTCCAGCTTGCCGCCCAGCGTGGCCGGGTCGGCGAGGTCCGCATCGCTGAGCCCATAGGCGAGCAGGAGATCGCGCACCGCGTCAGCCGCCGGCTTCAAACCGTCGAGCTCCGCGGACAGGCCACGCATCGTGTCGTCGACGTCCGCCTGGTCGTACGCTGCGAGCGCGCCCGTCAGGTGCTCGAAGACGCCGTAGTAGTCGACGACGTATCCGACCTCCTTGCCCGGCGCGGGCCGGTTGACCCGGGCCACCGCCTGGAGCAGCTCGGCGTCCCGGATCGGCCGGTCCAGGTAGAGCGCCTGCTCGCGAGGGGCATCGAATCCGGTGAGCAGCATGGACTTCACGATGAGGAAGGCGATGGGGCTGTCGGGGTGCACGGGGTCGGGCACGGCCGTCGGCTGTGCCTCGGCGGCGTCCTGGGACCAGGGGTGGTCGCCGGCGCCGCCGTCCGGGCCCGTGAGGTCCTGTGCGGGCGGGTCGAACGGCACGGCGGTGAGCCAGTCCGCTTCCGCTTCCAGGAGCGGGAAGGCCTGGTGGAAGCGTTCGATGTACGCGTCCTGCCGGGTCTTCTCCGTCCAGTGCAGCCACTGGCGCCGCTTCTTCTCCTCTCCAGGGGAGACGACCGGCACGAAGTCGATCCGGCGCAGCAGTGCGCGGTACTGGTGGGCCTGGTAGAGGTAGCGCTCGCGCCGAGGCAGCTTGTCCAGCGGGGTCCCGGCCAGCGACTCCGGGTCAAAAGCGGCGAGGTCGGCCAGCAGGGTGTCGCGCGCGAGCCGGAGGGCGTGGTGGTACTCCACGGCCGCCCTGCGGCTGACGGCGGCGACCTGGGCCTTGAAGCCGCCGCCGGGCAGCACCCAGGTGACCCAGTGTTCCAGCATGTCCTCGGCCTTGGCCCGGATCATCGGCTGGGACTCGGCCACGTCGCGCTCGGAGGGCGTGCGGTTGAGCAGTGTCCGGGTCTCCTGGGCCGTTCGGTCGCGGACCAGGTCGGCGAAGTTCCGGTCCAGGCCTTCCTTGTCGAAGACCTTGCCCTTGCCGGTACGGCCCTCGTAGCGGATGCGGACGACGACACCGTCGCGTTCGGCCTCGGCCATCCGGTAGGTGTCGAGGAACGCGCCGAAGATCCGGCGGGTGTCGTCCGCCCGTTCGGTCATGATCGGCGTACCGGTGAATCCGATCTTCGCCGCGTTCGGGATCGCCTTGCGCAGGGCGGCGTGGAGCACGCTGGTGTGCGAGCGGTGGGCCTCGTCGACCAGGACGAGGATGTCGGAGGACCTGTTGCACTCGGGGAAGTCCACCACGGGCGGCGCGGCCTTGGCCTTCGGCTTGGGCTGCTTCCTGGCCCGCTCGGCGTCCGCGTACTCCCCCGCGAGGTCCCGGCCGTCCCCGTCACCCGAGCCGTCGCCGTCCCCGTCTCCCGCGAAGTTGAGTCCGGTGCCGTACTTCTGGATCATCGCGAAGACGACCCGCCGCCCGCCGTCCCTCAGCAGGCCCTCCATCTGGGTGCGGGTCTCGGCGGTCTGCACGTCCGACTCGCTGAGCCTGAGCGTCTTGGAGAGCTGGGTCTGGAGCTGCGTCCGGTCGGTGACCACGACCACCGTGAACTCGCTGAGATCGTGGTGCAGATGGATCCGGCGCACCAGGAACGCCATGGTCAGGCTCTTGCCGGAGCCCTGGGTGTGCCAGATGATCCCGCCGCGCTCGTCGTCCGGTACGAGGGGGCCGCGGCAGCGCCCGTTCCGCAGCTTGTGCACCGCCTTCTCGGCCGCCCGGTACTGCTGGTGACGGGCGACGGCCTTGACGGTTCGGGTGCCGCCGGACTCGCTCTCGACGGGGAGCGGGATGACGTAGTGGCGTACGAGGTTGAGCAGCGCGGCGGGCCGCAGCACGACGCCGACGAGCTTGTGCCGTTCGTTGAGCTTGCCAGTGCCCTTGGGCAGCCCGGCCCTGAGCGTGGCCTCGGTCTGCGGCTCGATGCTGCGCCAGGGGTGGAAGTGGTCGGGGGTGGAGGTGATGGTGCCCAGGTACGCGGTCTGATCGGTCGCGGCGACCAGCAGCTGGACGGTCCGGAACAGCTCGGGCACGCCGGCGGGCGGCGGCAGGTCGGTGCCGTCGCGCTCGTCGTCGGCGAGCGGGTCCCCCGCGTAGTGCCGCAGGTCGAGGACGGCGCTGCGGATGGGGTCGGACAGCTCGGGGCTCTTGCACTCGACGGCGACGAGCGGGATGCCGTTCACGAAGAGGACGATGTCGAGTATCGACAGCTCCCCAGAGCTGTTCGTGACACGCAACTGGTCGACGACCGTGAACGTGTTGAGGTCGACGCGTTCCTCATGCCACTCGATGTACTGCACGGTGGCGGAGGCCCCGCCGTGCCCGGCGGAGGGGTTGCTGAGGACGGCCCCGCTGAGCAGCAGGTCGGTGGCGGCGAAGTTGGCGTGCGCAACGCTCTTGCCGCCGGTGCCTGCGGCGAGCTCGGCGATGGCGCGGGCCGCGTCGGAGTCACTCATCCACGGCTTGCCGTCGGCGGCCCGGACGTTGATGTGGCGCAGGGCGTCACTCAGCTTGTCGGCGAGCAGCGGCATGCCTGCATTCAGCGCGCCGACCTGCTTGCCGGGGATGTGGGTCCAGCCCATCGCCACCAGCTGGTCGACGATGGGCCGCTCGACCTCGTCCCGCTCGATTTGAACCACCATGCCCCCGCGCCCTCCGCCCACCGCCCGCTCAGGTGATCCATTGTGCGGGGCAGCGGGGGTGAGCGGGAGGGATCAGGCCGTACGGGAGCGGGTGGAGACGGTCACGTACCAGGACATGCGGGGCACCCTCTACATTCCGGGAGCCGGCTCGTCCCCGTCATGGACCGGGACGGGCAGCCGGGCACCCCGGCTGCGGGCGATGCGGTGGACGTCACGCAGCGCCTCGGCCATGCGGGCGGCGAGGTAGTGCAGCTGAGCGGAGGTGGCACGGCAGTCGGAGAGCATGTCGTGGGCGTGGTCGAGCAGTTCGACGGCCATGCCGAGCTGCACGCTCTCGACGTTGTCGGCGACGCGGGAGAGGTATCCGCTCCCGTCGCCCATCAGGTAGCAGGGCTTCCCGTCCGGACTGGCCCAGGGCAGCAACCGCCCCTCGTCGGCACACCGGCCCATCACGCGGCCACCACCCGGCCATGGATGACACGTGGCCCGATATCGACCCCGTGCAGGGCCAGCCACAACGCCACCCGCCTGGCCCGCTGCCGGCGGGCGCGGGCGCGGCGTGCGCGGGCGGGACGGTACGGGGTGCCGGGCCGGGCGGGCACCACCCGGGAATCCGGGTCGGCCCAGAGCAGGTACAGCAACGCCTCGAAGAGGCGGGCGATACAGTGCAACACGTCGTCAACTCCAGTTGGTTGGCGTCCACGCCCCCGGACCGTTCAGAGCGGTCGCGGGGGTCCTTGCGTGCACGGCCAGGAACGACCGGGCGCAGGGACATCACGGGACATCGCTGAGTAGCGATCCCCTCACAGGGTGAGACGAAGCGGAGTAGCCTCGCCAGTGGGTGGCGTGTGACAACGCCTCTGTCACATGGGAGTTGACCGTGAGCAACATCTATGGGGACTGGTTGAAGGCGCAGCGCGAGACGGCCGGGCTCACCCAGCAGCAACTGGCCGACGCGGCGATCATGACCCGCTCGCACATCTCCCACATCGAGGCGGGCCGCCGCGCGCCGTCGAAGGAGGACGCGCGACGCCTGGACAGGGCACTGAACACGGGGAACGTGCTGAGCAGCTTCCTGCCGGAGGAGGACGCGGCGGTAGCGGACCGCTTCGAGGTCGCGCGACAGCTCGAACAGCAGGCGAAGATGATCCGCGAGTTCGCCCTGTCGCTCGTGCCCGGGATCCTCCAGACCGAGGCGTACATGCGCGCGGTTCTGCGCACCGCCTTCCCTCCATGGAGTGAAGAGGAGTGTGACAGGATCGTTGTCACACGGCTTGAGCGTGGAAATCTGCTGGCCAACCCGACAACACCCCTAGTCTGGGCGCTGCTTGACGAGGCAGTACTGCGGCGAAGGGTCGGCAGTCCAGACGTCATGGCAGAGCAGCTCATGCACATGGTGGACTTGGCCGAGTCGCACCGCATCCGGGTCCACGTCCTGCCCCAGGACTTGGGGGCTCACCCACTCCAGCAGAGCATGCTCACGCTGATGTGGTTCGAAGACCAGCCTCCGGTGGCTTACACCGAGGCCATCTACACGGCCAAGCTCTACGACAACCCGGCCATGGTCGAACGCATCCAAGCCGCCTACGATCTTGCACTGAGCGACGCGCTGTCGCTGAAGGAGTCAATTGCCCTGATGCGGGCAACGGCGAAGGACTACGGACACCATGATTGAGCACACCATCCGCAACGCTGCCGCACTGACTGGCTGGCGCAAGTCGTCCTACAGCGGCAACGACGCGGACAGCTGCATCGAAGTCTTGGACGGCCACCCGTCGGGCGTCCCGATCCGCGACTCCAAGGTCCCGCATGGCCCAGCCCTGGTCGTTTCGGCAGCCTGCTGGTCCTCGTTCATCGCAGCCGCTAAAGAGGGACAGCTTCCCGCCTGAACGTCAGGGTTCACGAACACCCCACGCCTTCGTTAAACGCGGCTGACTTCAGCGTCCAGCGCCGCCCTCCAGGAGATCGCCCACGATTCCCTTCTTAAGGTCGTTCAACTTCGCGAGCTCGGCTGCCTCAAGCTGATGCTGATCTCTCACCGCTGCAAGGCGCAGCAGAAACTCCGCTTGCCCCGGAACGTCCAACCTTGGGAATGGACAGCTTCGGACATCAGAGCCGTTAATACTGGCCTGAGAAATCGCACTCTTCGCCCGCGTGCGGAAATGCGCCTTGACCGGCGAGCTCCCCAGCCACGTCTCAACAAAGCTGGGGACAGCCCTATCGGCACCCACCCTGCAACGCATCATGTTTGACTCGAACACAATCGGCTCCACCAGTTTACCGACGGCGGTGGCTTTTCCCACCAAGTCCGGCGTGTTCACGCGGTTGATGAGGATATCGCCGACATCGAGACTGTATCGGTCGACTTCCCCCTTGCCGAGCGTAACCCTCAGAAGGTTGCGCGTGAGGTCTGACGGCCCGCCCTTGAAGCTATCGATGCGGACAATCGGTGTCCCTTCAGGACCGTATGAGGACGCAGGTTTGTAGATACCGTTTTGAGGGCCAAAATCGAGGACGTCTTCGAACGCACCACATTCTAGGCCTTCGAGTTCCGCCATCACGCCGGACCTAAGCTTGTCCAGCTTGACAATCGAAGCCTTTAGGGCACGCTCTTGTTCCGACACCGCGTCAATCACCTCGACGATTCGCCGCTGATCACTCACAGGAAGGCTCGGAATCGGCATGGCATTCAATTGCGACGAGCTGATCGTCGCGAGATTTGTCGTCTGCTTGGCAATCCGCAAGAAGTAAGCTCGCCCTTCCGGCGACGCCATATACAACGCCAAGAACTCAGGAAGAAGGACAGCTTCGAAGCATCGGACCCTGAACACATGGTTCTGGTGAAGACATGGGTCGATTCGACCATCCCAAACGGCACCACGCCCCAACTTGTCGAAGTCGCCGCCCTCGGTCAGCAGCACATCGCCATGGTTCAGCCGGAAACGCTCTACCGATGCAGCCGGAACTCGCAAGGTCTTAACTTCGGCCGTGGAGATGTGTCCGTCCTGAACATTGGCGACTCTCAGGTACGGCAATTCGACACTTGAGCCACTTGGTGCGCTGCCGCCGAGAGCAACACCTCCCGCAACCTCGGCCAGGCTGTCGAGACGTCGGTACTGACGTTCACCCCGCTCAGTCTGCATAGCCAAGCTCCTTCAGGAATCCGTCCAACTTCTCAGCCGCTTGCTCCCCCTCGGCGCGGATCTCCCTCAGCGAAACGGCGTACTTGTCCGCCCACACCTCATACGCGTCGGCCAACTCCCGCCGCCTGCGAACCACATGCCCCGCCAGCTTGCCCGCCAAGTCGTCCCGGAGGAGCTCCAGCACCACCCGCCGTTCGGCCTCCGGATCCAGCGCCAGTTTCTGCCGCGCCGCGAACAGGCCCGGCGGGTCCTCGCCCAGCTTGGGCGGGTCGCTCGGCCAGGGGAACCAGAAGTCCGCCTCCAGGCGCTTGATCAGGGCGGCGGCCTTGGTGCGCTCCTTCCTCACGTGCGCCAGCTCCGCCAGCTGCTCCACGCTCAGAGCGACCGCCTCGCGGGAAGGCGCGTCCTCGTCGTCCGCCTCGCCGTCCTCCGACGGCTCCGGTTCCGCGTTGAGTTCCTTCCACCGTGCGTCCAGCTCCGCCTTACGCGCGTCCGCCGCCGCCAGCTTCTCCAGGAAGTCCGGGGCGATCGCCGCGACCACCTTGTGGTCGTACGCCTGGCGGCGTTCGGCGGCGGTGCGCTTGCGGAGCTTGCGTGTCTTCGGGTCTTGTTCCGGGGCCAGCAGGGTGTCCACGTTCTCGACCCAGCCGTCCAGGACGCCCGCGAAGCCGTTCTCCGACAGCGCGAGCAGGTCGTACTTGGCCTCGTACCACCAGCCGGCCACCGCGCCCGCGAGGGCGTAACGGTCGAGGAGGTCTACCTCTCCCAGCCGCTCGACGAACGACTCGATCAGCTCGCCGCGTACCGCCATCAGCCCTGCCTTGCGCTCCGACGCGGTCAGGTCGGCCAGACGCTCCGGGGTTGCGGCCACCGCCTCCAGGTGGCGGGCCTCCTTCTCCCACCACCGTCCGAACGCCGCCCGCAGGGCTTCCTCACGCGGGCGGGCCAGCTCCGCCAGCCGGGCCGCGTCCGGGCGGCTGCCCTCCGGTAGGAAGTCCACGTAGTCGGGGTCCGCCGGGGAGCGCTCCGCGAAGAGGTCGGTCAGCTTCACCCCGTAAGCGTCCAGCAGTTCCTTCTTCGCCTCGATCTCCGCGCGCGGCACCCCGCCCACCAGGTGGGCCCGCACGTCCTGCGGCTCCGGCGGCGGGGTGTTGTCCACGTAACGGCGGATGTTGAGGTTGTCGTCGTTGGCCGCCAGCTCCTCGCGGGTCACGATCCGCGAGAAGCCCGGCACCTCGGTGTAGCCGTGGAAGGTGGTGACGATCTTCTCTGCATGTTCCGGCAGCAGGACGTTCTGGGCGCGCTCCGAGTGGTATTCGCGGTCCGCGTTGATGAACAGCACCTTGCCCGCCCGCGCCGGGTCCTTGCGGCCCGGCGGGCGCAGCAGGAGGATGCAGGCCGGAATGCCGGTCCCGTAGAAGAGGTTGGGGGCCAGGCCGATGACGGCCTCGATCGCGTCCTCGTCGAGCAGCTTGGTGCGGATCTCCTGCTCGCCGCCGCCCCGGAACAGCACACCGTGTGGCATGACCGTGATGACCATGCCGCCGCGCCCCTCCCGCTTGGTCTCCCACAGCATGTGCTGGAGGAACATCAGGTCGGCCTTGCCGCGCTCGCTGGTCATGCCGTACGTCGTGCGCTGGGCGGCGTACTGGAGGTCGGCGGCCACGTAGTCCATGGAGAACGGCGGGTTGCTGAGAACCCCGTCGAAGCGGTCCGCGTCGGACTTCGGAACGTGGGTCGGTTCGGCCAGGGTGTCGCCGGTGGTGAGGTCGAAGCGACGTACGCCGTGCAGCACCATGTTCATCGTGGACATGATCCAGGAGCCGCTGTTGGCGTCCTGGCCGGCGAAGAACATGTCCGAGGTGTCCCCGCCGTGCTCCTCCACGTACTCCTTGGCGTGGATGAGCATGCCGCCCGAACCGACGCACGGGTCGTAGATCCGCATGCCCTGCTTGGGGCCGAGCAGCTCGACCATCATCCGGACCACGGCGCGCGGGGTGTAGAACTCGCCGCCCTTGCGGCCGGCCGAGTCCGCGAACTCCTTGATCAGGTACTCGTACGCGGCGCCGATCAGGTCGGGGAACTCGAAGTCGTCGGTCCGCAGCCGGACCCGCCCGAAGTGCGCGATCAGCAGCTTGAGGCGCTGGTCGGCCAGCTTTGCTGCGCCGCCGGAGTTGCCCGAGCCGCCGATGCGGTTGAAGTCGAGGTGGTCGAAGAGGCCCTTGAGCTTGCTGTTCTGGCCTTCCAGGGCTTGGAGGGCGGGGCGCAGCCGGTCTTCGTTGATGTTGTGGGTGGCCGAGGAGATCCACTTCCAGCGGGCGTTCCTCGGGACGAAGAGCACGTCACGGTCGCTGTACGCGGACTCCTGCTCCAGGTAGCCCTCCAGCAGCTCGCCGTCGAGCCCGAGCTCCTTGGCGGCGTACTCGCGGATCTGGTCCCGCGCGGCCTCGAACTCGTCGTTGGCCCGCTTCAGGAAGAGCAGCCCGAAGATGTAGTCCTTGTACTCGGAAGCATCCATGGTGCCGCGGAGGATGTCCGCGGCGGCGAACAGATGCCGCTCCAGTTGCGCGAGCGTGAGCTTGGCCACGAATACGACTCCCTACGACCCCGATGCGACGTAGGAAACAGTACGGCGACAGTGGACACCGGCGAAAACCGTGTATCCGGCCGAGGCCGGGCCCGTCAGTAGGCGGTGATCCCCAGCCCCTTCTCAACGAACTCGAAGACGTCCGTGTAAGGATCGCGATGGAGCCAGGACACGTGCTCACCGTACGCAGAGTTGATCTTCTGGGCGCGCTGTTTGGCCAGCTTGAAGCTGTTCTTCGGGATCTGGTCCGACTCCACGTGCTTGATGTTGTCGGTGTTCTTGGCGAACGGCAGGCGGGCGGTCACCTGGTTGCATGCCCCGCCGAACTGCGCGTCCACGGTCTTGACGTGCAGCAGTCGCCACAGCTCGAAGCAGGGGTGGGAGAAGGCGATCTGTACGCCCGCTTCCTTGGCCTGCTTCCGCGCCGCCTCGATCTGCTCGTGCTCGTCCCGGTCGAACAGGCACCAGACCTGCGGCCAGAACTCCGACTCGGGGTCCAGCTTGCTGCGCTTCGCGGCCCGGACCTCCTCGCGCATCAGCCGGACGGCGTCCTCCACCAGCTTGATCGGCTTGCGGTGGGAGCCCGCCGCCGAGTCGTTGGCGATGTGCACGTCGACCTGCACGCCCGGATCTTTCAGGACGCCCCTGGCCTGGACGATCCTGATGTATTCGGGCTCGGTGACCTTGCCTTCCGTGAAGACATGCACCACCCGGCGCCGCTTCCCGCCCTTCGGCTTGGCGGACGTCAGCGAGTCCTTCCCCCTCGTACGCGCCATCAGCTCCGCTCCACCCCGTGCTCCCGTTCCTGTGCGGTCGCGGCCGTCAGACGCCGCGCGATCTGGCCCTCCAAGAGGGCTGGGACTCCGCCGAAGGCTCCCGCCAGGTAGGACCGCATGAGGTCCTCGTCCTTCCCCGGGGACGCGGCGGTCAGCGGGTAGAGCTCGGTCGCTCCGTCCTTGTCCTTCTCGGTCAGCCACACCTGGCCCGGCTCCAGCAGCCGCCCGCCGCTCGGGGTGCTGAGCACCGAGGGGGCGTGCGAGGTGAAGACCAGCTGGGCTCCGCGGGGGTTCGCGTCCGGGTCGTGGAAGAGCCGGACGACCTCGGCGGCGAAACGCGGGTGGAGGCTGGAGTCCAGTTCGTCGACGAGGAGGACGGCTCCTTCATCGAGTGCGAGCAGCATGGGTCCGAGGAGGGCGAACCAGGAACGGGTGCCGAAGGACTCGTGCCGCCAGTCGAGGGCGACGTCTGCGCCGCCCGACCGGTGGGTGAGACGGACCGTCGCAGGGCCCTTGCCTTGTCCTTCGTCGACGACCTCGGCGCCGGTGATGCCGAGGTCGGCGACCTGGAGCAGCTCGTTGATGCGACGCGCACGGCTGCCGGCCAGCTCACGCGTCGTGTACTGCTCGCGCTCCACCCGCTCGGTCTCCGGGCCGATCAGCCACATATTGCGGCGGAACCAGTGGTAGAGCGCCGACAGCTGGGGGTGGTTGTCCGTACCCGCCGTGGACAGGAGCAGGGCGTTGGGACGGGTCCGCCGCGCCAGCTGGGTGCGGTCCTTCACGCGGGCGCCGGGCCAGTCGTAGACCTCGGCGCGGGAGGCGTCCCGGTCGAGCCACACCTGGCGGTGACCGCGCGGGTAGCAGTGCAGCCATTCGGCCTCGACGCGTGCAGTGCCCAGCTCGAAGCCGTAGGTCCAGCGCACACCGTCGAGGACGATGTCCGCCTCGAAGAAGCTCGGCTCGCCCCCCTCCTTGGCGTCGAGCGCGAAGGGACGGCGCGGGACGGTGTCGTGCGAGGCCCACCTCCCGTAGGAGTGCAGGACTGCGGTACGCATGTCCGTCATGGCGGCGAGCACGTTCGACTTGCCGGAGGCGTTGGCACCGAAGATGCCGATCAGGGGGAGAACCCCCACGGTCTGCCCACCGGCGAGCTCCACCGGCCGGGCGGCCTCGCTCGGCTCGCCCTCGTCGTCCCCGGACACGACGAACGACAGCTCCTGCTCATCGCGCAGGGACCGTACGTTCGCGGTGCGGAACCTCAGCAGCATGCTGCCCCCTCTCCGCGGCCAGGGTAATGGTCATCTAAGACAGCGGCTCGCGTCGGGCGGCATCGGGGCGTGCCGACGGCCTTATGGACTGGGCGGATATCTCTGCAGTGACTCACTATGTGCAAGCCCTCCACTTCAGGCCGCGGACCTTCTCGACCCGGCGGAGGCCGACGCCCTCGCCGAGACGCTGCCGGCGCCGCTGGGGGCGGCCCACCGGGAGAGGCTGCCGTGTGGTGCGCGCACCACACGGCAGCTGGGACCGCACGGCCGCCGCCCTGGCCGTGCACCGCACCACCGTCCGCCAGCGCGTCGCCCGGGCGGCGGTGCTGCTGGGGCGCGACCTGGACGACCCGGACACCCGGATGGAGCTGTGGTTCGCCCTGCGCCGCCTTCCCGGGGCCGGGAAGCGGTAGCCGGCCCCTCACGGGCCACCGGCCCCGCGCGCCGGGTCAGGGATTGGCGGTCACCTGGAAGCCGGCGCCGTAGACGTCGGCGGGGTCGGCGGTGTCGCGGGCACGCAGGTCGGCCAGGATGTTGGCCGAGCTGGTGTACACGTACCAGGGGTACGAGATGATCATCCCCTTGGTGATGCCCGCCCAGGGCCCCTCGGCCTTGAACCCGTTGGCCTCGGAGGGGTATGCCGTCCCCGGCACGTGCCAGATGGCGGGACCGCCCGAGTCACCGGCCTTGTGCTGGGGGTGGGCCTGGTAGACGCCCCTGTCGTTGTTGGTGATCCGGCCGTACCAGACGCCGAGCTGGCCGGAGACGACCAGCTCGTTGTTGTTGAACCAGGCCGCGCCGAGCAGCCGCTCCCGGTTCGGGGCGGGGCTGAGGGCATTGGGGCTGGGGGTCCCGCCCGGCACCTCCAGCACCCCGGTCTGCTTCAGGTGCGGGCCCTGGGAGGACGGCGTCACGGCCGCGACCAGCTCGATCACCATGTAGTCCTTGGTGAGGTGGCCTGTCATGGACCCCTCCGGGTCCTTGAAGTACCGGACGTACCCGATCGGCCCGAAGCCGATGTCCTGCCGGTGGAAGACGGGTATGAGGTCCTCGTGGATCTCACGGTCGGCATATTCGGGGGCCGAGATGCAGTGCCCGGCCGAGAGGGCGATGTTCCGCCCGTAGCCGTCGCTGCCGACGGCCCCGATGGTGCAGAAGCTGTCCGGGGTGGAGGCGTTGAAAACGATCTGCATCGCGTTGTGGACCCGCTTGGCCTGCGGCGACTCCTGCGTCTCGGCGTGGACCGTGCCCGCGCCGAGCGCAAGGGCCACCACCGTCGCCACCGCAAGGCTGAACAGCCTCCTGAGCATCTGGGATTCCTGTCCTGTCGGGGGAAGGGCCGGGCGTACCGAGTCAACCGGCACGGCCCGGGCGACAGAAGGAGGTATCCGGCCAGCCGCCCTCGGGCGCCGGTGTGACGTACGCGCGTGCGACCACATCTGGACAGCCTGGCCAACTCGTCGGTAACTTAGTCTGAGCAAGCGCTTAATTTAGGCGGCGGACCGCCGCGACGAAGGGAGCCGGCCGTGCGCCGTACGGTGTTCAACGAGGACCACGAGGCGTTCCGCGAGACCATCCGCGCCTTCATCGAGGCCGAGGTCGTCCCCGTCTACGACGAGTGGTTCGCCGCCGGCCAGGCGCCGCGCGACTTCTACTACAAGCTCGGCGAGCTGGGCGTCTTCGGCATCAACGTGCCCGAGGAGTTCGGCGGCGCCGGCCTGGACACCCACAAGTTCGAGGCCGTCCTCTACGAAGAGACCTCCCGCGCGGGCGTGAACTTCGGCGGCTCCGGCGTGCACGTGCTGCTCGCCCTCCCCTACATCAAGATGCTCGCCGACGACGAGCAGAAGAAGCGCTTCCTGCCGAAGTTCGTCTCCGGTGAGGAGATGTGGGCCCTCGCCATGACCGAACCGGGCACCGGCTCCGACGTTGCGGGCATGAAGACCACCGCCAAGCTCTCCGAGGACGGCACCCACTACGTCCTCAACGGCTCCAAGACCTTCATCACCGGCGGCGTCCACGCCGACCGCGTGATCGTCTGCGCCCGCACCTCCGCCCCGAGCGCGGACGACCGCCGCTTCGGCATCTCCCTCTTCGCCGTGGACACCAAGTCCGAGGGCTACTCCATCGGCCGCAAGCTGGACAAGCTGGGCCTGAAGACCTCCGACACCGCCGAGCTGGCGTTCGTCGACGTGAAGGTCCCGGTCGAGGACCTGCTCGGCGAGGAGGGCAAGGGCTTCTACTACCTCGGCCACAACCTGGCCTCCGAGCGCTGGGGCATCGCCTTCGGCGCGTACGCCCAGGCCGCCGCGGCCGTCCGGTTCGCCCAGCAGTACGTGACGGAGCGCACCGTCTTCGGCAAGCCCGTCGCGCACTTCCAGAACACCAAGTTCGAGCTGGCCGCCTGCCAGGCCGAGGTGGACGCGGCCCAGGCCGTCGCCGACCGCGCCCTGGAGGCCCTGGACGCCGGCGAGCTGACCCCGGCCGAGGCCGCCTCGGCGAAGCTCTTCTGCACCGAGGTCGCGCACCGCGTCATCGACCGCTGCCTCCAGCTGCACGGCGGCTACGGCTACATGAACGAGTACCCGATCGCCCGCCTGTACGCCGACAACCGCGTCAACCGCATCTACGGCGGCACCAGCGAGATCATGAAGTCGATCATCGCCAAGTCGATGGGCCTGTAAGTCCCCTTGAACGAGGCACTGACGGATCTCCTCGATCTGCTCGACCTGGAGCAGATCGAGGAGAACATCTTCCGCGGCACCAGCCGCACCTCCCTGGTGCCGCGCGTGTTCGGCGGCCAGGTGGCCGCGCAGGCCCTGGTCGCCGCCGGGCGCACGGTGCCCGCGGACCGTCTGCCGCACTCGCTGCACTCGTACTTCCTGCGGACCGGCGACTCCGGCGCCCCGATCGTCTACTCCGTGGACCGGATCCGCGACGGGCGCTCCTTCACCACCCGGCGCGTGGTCGCCGTCCAGCACGGGCAGCCGATCTTCCACCTCTCCGCGTCCTTCCAGACGTACGAGGAGGGGCTGGAGCACCAGGTCCCGATGCCGGCCGCCCCGGACCCCGAGTCCCTGCCGACGGCCCTCCAGGCGCTGCCCCCGTACCGCGAGATCTTCCGCGACCCGGGCACCGTCGAGCGGCTGCTCGAAGCACGCGGCGCGGTGGACCTGCGGTACGCGACCACCCCGCCCTGGGGCACGGTCGGCGAGCCGCTGGAGCCGCGCTCGCAGGTCTGGTTCCGCACGCAGGGCAAGCTCGCGGACGACCCGCTGCTGCACACCTGCCTCGCCACCTACGTCTCCGACATGACCCTGCTCGACGCGGTCCTGCTCGCGCACGGACGCGGGGGCTGGGCGGTGGGCGACGTGGTCGGCGCCTCGCTGGACCACGCGATGTGGTTCCACCGGCCCTTCCGCGCGGACGAATGGCTGCTGTACGACCAGGAGTCCCCCTCGGCCCACGGCGGCCGGGGCCTCGGCCAGGCCCGCATCTACACCCAGGACGGCCGCCTGGCGATCACGGTCATCCAGGAGGGCGTGGTCCGCACCCCGCGCGCCTGACCCGCGCCCGGCGGCTCAGTCCCACCAGAACGACCAGTGGCCGCTGCCGGTGACGGCCTCTTCGGTGTAGGCCCGGACGCTGCCGGAGCCCTGCCAGATGTTGTCGGGCGAGAAGGCGAAGTGCTCCGCCGCGACGGGCAGGGCCCGGGCGGTCGTGGAGGGCGGGTACGCGACCGACAGGTGGAGCTCGTCGAATCCCAGGGCGACGAGCCGGGCGCCGAATCGGTCCTCCCAGGACCGGAGCACCGCACTGATCAGGGCGGTGTCGTTCTCGTAGTTGGCCGGTCCGCACCAGCCCAGCGCGGTGGGTACGTCGGCTCCGCGGCGTGAGGGGACCAGCGCGAGCCGGGGGCCCGGCAGCCATCCCCGCTCGGTGAGCTCGTCCGCCAGCTCGCAGGCCGCGGCCTCCGGATCCGGCACGTCCGGACCGTCCGACGGGCCGGGCTCCGCGAGCCCGGGCCAGTCCCTGCCGAAGGGCGCGATGATCTCCTCTCCCTCCTCCCCCTCCTCGGGGTCGGGAACCACCCTGCTCCAGAACTCGCGCAGCACGGGCTCGGCGTGGTGGTCGTCGGGGTCGGACATCCGCTCCGGCGCGAACTCCCTGTCCCGCCACCAGCGTTCCAGCCCGGGGCGGTCCTGCAGCAGCACCGCCTGCAGTCCGGCGGCCGCGAGGTGCGGGCTGCGGTGCGCGGCGAGCGCGCCCACGCCCACCGCCTCGTCGGACACCCACACCAGCGGCTCGGGGATCTTCCCCCACCGGCGCCGCCCGGACCTTCGGACGACCCCGCCCGGCGGCAGGTCCAGCCCCAGGGAACGCCCTTGGGGATCACCGGCCAGCATGGACAGCGGATCGCGCCGCTTCGGAGGCTTCGCCATGCGGCGACCGTAACCGCGACCACTGACAGCGGGTGCGGCCGTCCGTGCCGACGGCCGCACCGCACATCGAATTCCCGATGAGGATGGAACGCCTGGTCTCCGGTCCGGCCCGGAGCGTCAGGGACGGGGGCAAGGACCGGTAGCAGGCGGCGGCAGGACCCCGGTCCGGTCGACGCCGGCCGGGGGCTCACCGCCGTCTGCGCGCCGGCACCGTCAGAGCAGGCCCGCCGCGTTGAGCAGGTACGCCACCATCGGGTCGTAGTAGCGCGGGTCGCGGACGTGGTCGTCCAGGGGGATCGCGACCTGGAGGGTGCCCTCGGCCTCGCCGAGGAAGAGGGCCGGGTCGTTGCAGTCGGCGTAGCCGACCGCGTCCAGGCCGCGCTGGGCCGCGCAGCCCGCCCAGCCGTGGTCGGCGACGACCAGGTCCGGCTGCGGGCGGCCCTCGGCCGCCAGGGTGTCCAGGATCGCCGCCATCGGCGCCGGCGAGTGGGTGTGCCACAGGGTCGCGCCCCGCTCCAGCACCGCGACGTCCGCGAACTGCCACACCGAGCCCTCGTCCGCGACCAGGCCCTGCGGGATCACCACGATCTCGCAGCCCGCGGCGCGCAGGGCCGCCGCCGTCGCCCGGTGGACGTCCAGCAGGCCGCCGGGGTGGCCGGTCGCGAACAGCACGCTCTGCCGGTCGGCCGCCGCCTTGCGCAGGCGCGCGGCCAGCCGGTCCAGGCCGGCCACGGTCAGCTCGGGGTCGATGGTGTCCTGGCCGTGGCGGACCTCCGGGTCGTCCACGACGCCGCAGCGCTCCGCCATCACGGCGAGCACGTCCTGCTCGTCGCTCCAGCGGTCGCCCAGTTCCAGGCCGAGCCAGTAGTGCCGGTCGCCGTTGGCGAGCTTGCGGTAGTGGGAGAGGTTGTTCTCGCGCGGCGTCGCGACCTGCCCCGCGATCCGCGTGCGGACCAGATGGTCGATGAGTTCGGCGCGGCTGGGTACGGGCGTCTCTATCGGCTTCGGCATGCGGGCCATTCTGCCGCCGCCGGGGCGGAGGCGGCGCGTCCATTCCGGTCGGCGGACGCCCCGGGTCATGCCGACAGCGCCCCGAAGGCCCCGTGCGCGAGCCTGCGCAGCAGCGACTCCGTCGCCTCCCGGCCCAGGGCCGCCAGGTGCGGGGTGGAGTTGAGCAGGCCGAACACGGCGTGCACGGCGACGCGCACCTCCGCCTCGCCGACCTCGGGGTGCAGCTCCCGTACGACCTCCACCCACAGCTCCACGTACTGGCGCTGGAGCTGCCGCACGAGCTTGCGGTCGGCCTCCCGCAGCCGGTCGAGCTCGCGGTCGTGCAGCGTGATCAGCGCCTGGTCGTCCAGTGCGAAATCGATGTGGCCGTCGATGAGGGAGGACAGGACCCGGCCCGGGTCGCCCGCCGCCTCCGCGACCCGGTGGCGGCCGCCGGTGAGCAGCCGTTCGCTGATGCCGACGAGCAGCTCGGCGAGCATGGCGTCCTTGCCCGCGAAGTGCCGGTACAGGCCGGGGCCGCTGATGCCCACCGCAGCCCCTATTTCGTCCACGCCGACGCCGTGGAACCCGCGCGCGGCGAAGAGGCGGGCGGCCTCGCTGAGGATCTGCTCGCGTCGGGTGGGGGCGGCCGCTCTGATGCTCATGGGAAACCATTCTAGACAGGGCCGTTAGCGGTCGTTAACCTGAGCTCCACGAGCGTTAACGCTCATTAACCGCCTGGAACGAGCAAGGGAGCTCGACCGATGCAGCAGGCACCAGTGCTGACGAGCGCCGCGGACCCGGCGTCCGAGGCCTGGCGGACCAACGAGGCCGCCCACCGCGAGCTGACCGAGGGCCTGCGCGCCCGGCTCGACGCGGCCCGGCTCGGCGGCGGCGAGAAGGCCCGCGCCCGCCACACCGCCCGCGGGAAGCTCCTCCCGCGCGACCGCGTGGACACCCTCCTCGACCCGGGCTCCCCCTTCCTGGAGCTGGCCCCGCTGGCCGCCGAGGGCATGTACGGGGGCGCCGCGCCCGCCGCCGGGGTCATCGCGGGCATCGGCCGGGTCAGCGGCCGCGAGTGCGTGATCGTCGCGAACGACGCCACCGTCAAGGGCGGCACGTACTACCCGATGACCGTCAAGAAGCACCTGCGCGCCCAGGAAGTGGCGCTGGAGAATCGTCTCCCCTGCCTCTACCTGGTCGATTCCGGCGGTGCCTTCCTGCCCATGCAGGACGAGGTCTTCCCCGACCGGGAGCACTTCGGCCGCATCTTCTACAACCAGGCCCGCATGTCGGGCGCCGGCATCCCGCAGATCGCCGCCGTCCTCGGCTCCTGCACCGCGGGCGGGGCGTACGTCCCGGCCATGAGCGACGAGGCCGTCATCGTCCGCAACCAGGGCACGATCTTCCTCGGCGGCCCGCCGCTGGTGAAGGCCGCGACCGGTGAGGTGGTCACGGCCGAGGAGCTCGGCGGCGGCGAGGTCCACTCCCGCGTCTCCGGCGTGACCGACCACCTCGCGGAGGACGACGCGCACGCGCTGCGGATCGTACGGAACATCGTGGCGACCCTGCCCGCGCGCGGGGCCCTGCCCTGGTCGGTGGAGGCTCCGGAGGAGCCGAAGGTGGACCCGGCCGGGCTGTACGGCGCGGTCCCGGTCGACTCCCGCACCCCTTACGACGCCCGCGAGATCATCGCGCGGATCACGGACGGCTCCCGCTTCCAGGAGTTCAAGTCCGAGTTCGGCCAGACGCTCGTCACCGGCTTCGCCCGGATCCACGGCCACCCGGTCGGGATCATCGCGAACAACGGCATCCTGTTCGCCGAGTCCGCCCAGAAGGGCGCGCACTTCATCGAGCTGTGCGACCAGCGCGGCATCCCGCTGCTCTTCCTCCAGAACATCTCGGGCTTCATGGTCGGCCGCGACTACGAGGCCGGCGGCATCGCCAAGCACGGCGCCAAGATGGTGACGGCCGTGGCCTGCGCCCGGGTGCCGAAGCTGACGGTGGTGGTCGGCGGCTCGTACGGCGCCGGCAACTACTCGATGTGCGGCCGGGCGTACTCGCCCCGCTTCCTGTGGATGTGGCCCAACGCCAAGATCTCGGTGATGGGCGGCGAGCAGGCGGCCTCGGTCCTCGCGACGGTCAAGCGCGACCAGATCGAGGGCGCCGGCCAGGAGTGGCCGGCCGAGGACGAGGAGGCCTTCAAGGCCCCGGTCCGCGCCCAGTACGAGGAGCAGGGCAACGCCTACTACGCCACGGCGCGGCTGTGGGACGACGGGGTCATCGACCCCATGGAGACCCGGCAGGTGCTGGGACTGGCCCTGACCGCGTGCGCGAACGCCCCGCTGGGCGATTCGGGCTTCGGCATCTTCCGTATGTGACGTGATGTGACGTGAGGACCTCACTGATGTTCAGCACTGTTCTGGTCGCGAACCGCGGCGAGATCGCGGTCCGGGTCATCCGCACCCTGCGGGAGCTCGGCATCCGCTCCGTGGCCGTCTTCAGCGACGCGGACGCGGACGCCCGCCACGTACGGGAGGCCGACACGGCCGTCCGGATCGGTCCGGCGGCGGCCGCGGAGAGCTACCTGTCGGTGGAGCGGCTGCTGGATGCCGCGCAGCGGACGGGCGCCGAGGCCGTCCACCCCGGCTACGGCTTCCTCGCGGAGAACGCAGCCTTCGCGCAGGCCTGCACCGAGGCCGGGCTGGCCTTCATCGGGCCGCCCGCCTCCGCGATCTCCCTCATGGGCGACAAGATCCGCGCCAAGGAGACGGTGAAGGCGGCGGGTGTGCCCGTGGTTCCCGGCTCCTCCGGCAGCGGTCTGACCGACGCCGAACTGGTCGCGGCCGCCTCGGAGATCGGCATGCCGGTCCTGCTGAAGCCCTCGGCGGGCGGCGGCGGCAAGGGCATGCGGCTCGTCCGGGACGAGGCGGTGCTGGCCGAGGAGATCGCGGCGGCCCGCCGCGAGGCCCGTTCCTCCTTCGGCGACGACACCCTGCTGGTCGAGCGGTGGGTGGACCGGCCCCGGCACATCGAGATCCAGGTGCTGGCGGACTCCCACGGCAACGTGGTCCACCTCGGCGAGCGCGAGTGCTCGCTGCAGCGCCGGCACCAGAAGGTCATCGAGGAGGCCCCCTCGGTCCTGCTCGACGAGAAGACCCGCGCCGCGATGGGCGCGGCCGCCGTGGACGCGGCCCGCTCCTGCGGGTACGTCGGCGCGGGCACGGTGGAGTTCATCGTCCCGGGCGGGGACCCGTCCTCCTACTACTTCATGGAGATGAACACCCGTCTCCAGGTCGAGCACCCGGTGACGGAGCTGGTCACCGGCCTGGACCTGGTGGAGCTCCAGCTGCGGGTGGCCTCCGGCGAGGCGCTGCCCGTCACCCAGGACGACATCCGGCTGACCGGGCACGCCATCGAGGCCCGCGTCTGCGCGGAGGACCCGGCGCGCGGCTTCCTGCCGTCCGGCGGGACGGTCCTGGCGCTGTCCGAGCCGTCGGGCGGAGCGGTCCGCACGGACTCGGGCCTGACCGCGGGCGTACCGGTGGGCTCGACGTACGACCCGATGCTGTCGAAGGTCATCGTCCACGGGCCGGACCGCCCGGCGGCCCTGCGCATGCTGCGGGCCGCCCTCGCCGACACGGTGATCCTGGGCGTCCAGACGAACGCCGGTTTCCTGCGGCGGCTGCTGGCCCACCCGGACGTGGTGTCGGGCGACCTGGACACGGGCCTGGTCGAGCGCGACCTCCCGTCCCTCCTGCCGGAGGGGGTCCCGGACGAGGTGTACGCCACCGCAGCCCTGCTGGCGGGCACCGCGCCGGAGCCGCGGGCGACGGGGTGGGCCGACCCGTTCGACGCCGCGAGCGGCTGGCGCCTGGGCGGCACCCCCGCCTGGACCGTCCGCCACCTCCGCCTTCCCGGCCAGGACCCGGTGGAGGTCCGTACCCGGCAACGGGGCGCCGAGCAGGAGATCCTGCTGGGCGCGGCCGACAGCGGCGCCGCACCGGCCCGCGGCCGGATCGTCAGCCGCACCCCAGGCACCGTCACCGTCGAACTCGACGGCGTCACGCACCGCTTCAGCCACGCCGCCTCCCCGGAGGGGACCTGGCTCGGCCGCGACGCCGACTCCTGGCACGTGCAGGCGTACGACCCCGTCGCGGCGAACCTCAGCGGCGGCGGACGCAGCGGCGCGGACACCCTCGCCGCGCCCATGCCCGGCACCGTCACCGTCGTCAAGGTGGCCGTCGGCGACAAGGTGACGGCCGGTCAGAGCCTGCTCGTCGTCGAGGCGATGAAGATGGAGCACGTCATCTCCGCCCCGCACGCCGGCACGGTCACCGAGCTGGACGTCTCCCCCGGCACCACCGTCGCCATGGACCAGGTCCTGGCCGTCGTCACCCCGGACGAGGAGGAGGGCGCGTGATCGGCCTGCCCATGACCGTCCCGGCCCCCGGCCTGCCGTCCCGGGTCCGCATCCACGAGGTCGGCGCCCGCGACGGCCTGCAGAACGAGAAGACGGCCGTCCCCACGGAGGTCAAGGCTGAGTTCGTCCGCCGCCTGGCCGGCGCGGGCCTGACCACGATCGAGGCGACCAGCTTCGTGCACCCCAAGTGGGTGCCCCAGCTGGCCGACGCCGAGCAGCTCTTCCCGCTGCTCGCCGACGTGGACGCCGCCCTGCCCGTCCTGGTGCCGAACGAGCGCGGCCTGGACCGCGCGCTCGCCCTCGGGGCCACCCGTATCGCCGTGTTCGGCTCGGCCACGGAGACCTTCGCCTCCCGCAACCTCAACCGCACCGTCGCCGAGTCCCTCGCGATGTTCGAGCCGGTCGTGGCGCGCGCCCGGGAGGGCGGGGCGCACGTACGCGGCTACCTGTCCATGTGCTTCGGCGATCCCTGGGAGGGCGCGGTCCCCGTCCACCAGGTCGTCTCCGTGGCCAAGGCCCTGCTCGACCTGGGCTGTGACGAGCTGAGCCTCGGCGACACCATCGGCGTCGCCACCCCGGGCCATGTCCAGGCCCTGCTCTCCGCGCTGAACGAGGCCGGTGTGACCACCGACCGCATCGGCGTGCACTTCCACGACACCTACGGCCAGGCCCTGTCCAACACCCTCGCCGCGCTCCAGCACGGGGTCACCACCGTCGACGCCTCCGCGGGCGGCCTCGGCGGGTGCCCGTACGCGAAGAGCGCCACCGGCAACCTCGCGACCGAGGACCTGGTGTGGATGCTCGACGGTCTCGGCATCGAGACCGGGGTCGATCTGGCCGCCCTCACCGCCACGAGCGTGTGGATGGCCGAACGGCTGGGACGCCCCAGCCCCTCCCGTACCGTCCGCGCCCTCTCCCACAAGGAGTAGTCACACCATGTCCCTCGACCACCGGCTCGCCCCTGAGCACGAGGAACTCCGCCGCACTGTCGAGGCGTTCGCCCACGACGTCGTCGCCCCGAAGATCGGCGACCTGTACGAGCGGCACGAGTTCCCCTACGAGATCGTCGCCGAGATGGGCCGCATGGGCCTGTTCGGCCTGCCCTTCCCGGAGGAGTACGGCGGCATGGGCGGGGACTACCTCGCCCTGGGCATCGCCCTGGAGGAGCTGGCCCGCGTCGACTCCTCGGTCGCCATCACCCTCGAGGCCGGGGTCTCCCTGGGCGCCATGCCCCTGTACCTCTTCGGCACCGAGGAGCAGAAGCGGGAGTGGCTGCCGAAGCTGTGCTCCGGCGAGGTGCTGGGCGCCTTCGGTCTGACGGAGCCCGGCGCGGGCTCGGACGCCGGCGGCACCCGCACGACCGCCGTCAAGGACGGCGACGAGTGGGTCATCAACGGCTCGAAGTGCTTCATCACCAACTCCGGTACGGACATCACCGGTCTGGTCACGGTCACGGCCGTGACGGGCCGCAAGGCGGACGGCCGCCCGGAGATCTCCTCGATCATCGTCCCGTCCGGCACCCCGGGCTTCACGGTGGCCGCCCCCTACTCCAAGGTCGGTTGGAACTCCTCGGACACCCGTGAGCTGTCCTTCGACGGCGTACGGGTCCCGCTCGCCAACCTGGTGGGCGAGGAGGGCCGCGGCTACGCCCAGTTCCTGCGGATCCTGGACGAGGGCCGGATCGCCATCTCCGCGCTCGCCACGGGCCTCGCGCAGGGCTGTGTGGACGAGTCGGTGAAGTACGCCAGGGAGCGGCACGCCTTCGGCAAGGCCATCGGCGACAACCAGGCCATCCAGTTCAAGCTGGCCGACATGGAGATGCGCGCCCACATGGCCCGCATCGGCTGGCGCGACGCGGCCTCCCGCCTGGTGGCCGGGGAGCCGTTCAAGAAGGAGGCGGCGATCGCGAAGCTGTACTCCTCCACGGTGGCCGTGGACAACGCCCGTGACGCCACGCAGATCCACGGCGGCTACGGCTTCATGAACGAGTACCCGGTGGCCCGCATGTGGCGGGACTCCAAGATCCTGGAGATCGGTGAGGGCACCAGCGAGGTCCAGCGCATGCTGATCGCACGGGAGTTGGGCTTCGCGGGCTAGTCCGCACGCCCGTGCGGGCGCGGGTGGCGCGAGGGGGCCCGAAAAAAACTTAGGGCCCCCTTACCGTTTCCGGCCAAGGTTAGGCTAACCTTCCCCACGAACGGCACGCTGGTGGCCGCCCCGGTACGCACGAAATCGGACATCGATTATGCCCAAGTCCCGCAGCTTCTCCTTCACCCGTCGCGGCTTCATCGCCGCGGGCGGCGCCCTCGGTCTCGTCGCCACGCTCGCCGCGTGCGGCGGCGCCGACACGGCGAAGGGTGACGGCGACAAGGGCAGCACCGCCGCCGCTTCCTCCGGTCCCTGGAGCTTCAAGGACGACCTCGGCAAGGACGTCAGCGCCAAGTCCACGCCGAAGAACATCGTCGCCTTCACCGGCACCGCCGCCGCGCTGTACGACTACGGCGTCTCCGTCAAGGGCGTTTTCGGCCCGACCAAGACCGCCGACGGCAAGCCCGACGTCCAGGCCGGCTCGATGGACATCTCCAAGGTCGAGATCCTCGGCAACGTCTACGACGAGTTCAACGTCGAGAAGTACGCCGCCCTCCAGCCCGACCTGCTCGTCACCAACACCTGGGACGGCTCGTACTGGTACGTGCCCGAGGCCTCCAAGGACAAGATCCTGAAGCTGGCCCCGCACGCCGCGATCGGCGTCGGCGGCAACGTCTCGATGGACAAGGCCCTGGAGCGCACGGCGGACCTCGCCAAGTCGCTGGGCGCCGACATGAACGCCAAGGCCGCCGTCGACGGCAAGGCCCGCTTCGAGGCCGCGGCCGCCAAGGTCCGCGAGGCCACCAAGGCCAACCCGGGCATCAAGGTCCTCGTCGGCTCCGGCTCCGCCGACCTGTTCTACGCCTCCACCCCGGACACCTCGGCCGACCTGAAGTACTTCAAGTCCCTGGGCGTCGAGTTCATCACCCCCGAGAAGCTCGACGAGGGCGGCTTCTTCGAGAGCCTGAGCTGGGAGAACGCCGGCAAGTACAAGGCCGACCTCGTCCTGCTCGACAACCGCACCGGCACCCTGCAGCCGGAGGAGCTGAAGGCCAAGGCCACCTGGGCCGAGATGCCCGCCGTGAAGGCCGGCCAGATCGCCCCGCGCACCACCGAGCCGATCTACTCGTACGACAAGTGCGCCCAGATCCTCGAGGACCTCGCCAAGGCCGTCCAGAACGCCAAGAAGGTCGCCTGACCCACGCGCGGCGCCCGGTGACCCCGGGCGCCCGCCTCCAGGGCGTGTCCGCACGGACACGCCCTGGGCACGTCTGAGGCCGCACCGACTTCCAGGGGGACTTCCGCATGACCGTCACCGCGTCCGACACCCCGGCCGTGGCGCACTTCCGCTTCTTCGCGCTCGAAGTGCTCCGTACCCGCCGCCTGGGCCACTCGTTCCTGCGGGTCACGTTCGGCGGGGAGTCCCTCGCGGGTTTCCGCTCGGGCGGCTTCGACCAGAGCCTGTCGCTCTTCCTGCCCCCGTCCGGTACGGAGCACACCGAGCTCCCGTCCACCGACGAGGACACCTGGTTCGCCGCCTGGCGCGGCATGCCGGACGAGGAGCGGCCGGTCATGCGCTCCTACACCGTGCGCGAGCAGCGCCGTGACGAGGCGGGCGCGGTCGAGGTCGACATCGACTTCGTCCTGCACGGGGACTCCAGCCCCGCCTCCCACTGGGCCGGCCGCGCGAGCGCCGGCCGCCGGATCCTCGCGATCGGCCCGGCCGTCGCGGAGAACAAGTCCGTACGCTTCCAGGCCCCGGCCGACGCCGACGCGGTCTGGATGTACGCGGACGAGACCGCCGTGCCGGCCGCGGCCGCCATCCTGGAGCGGCTGCCCGCGGGCCGGCGCGTCCGGGCCTGGTTCGAGGTCCCGCACGAGGACGACCGGCTCGAACTCGACGCGCCCGCCGACGCGGACATCACCTGGATCGTGCGCGAGGGCGACGGCCGGGAGCGGACCGGCCGGGTCCTGGACGCACTCCGCTCGGCGCAGGTACCGGCCGCCGCGGCCCCGTACGTGTGGCTGGCGGGCGAGGCCGGCACCGTGCGCGCGGTGCGCCGCCACTTCGTGCAGGAACGATCCGTCGACCGCCGTTCGGTGCGCTTCACCGGCTACTGGCGGCTCGGCGCGAGCGAGGAGCAGCTCCTCGCCGAGGCGTACGCGGGGCAGGCGCCCAGCGAAGACCCCACCTCCGAGCTGTAGTCAGTTCCGTTCCGTTCCACAGCAGTTCGCGATGGGCCCTGGCCGAAACCGGGGTCCATCGCCATTTGGCCATTCTGTTAGGTTAGGCTAACCTAAACATCACACGCCCCACCCTCCCCATCTCCCCCCTGCCCGGAGGAAAGTTGATGCGTCGGCATCTGCTGAACGAGACGACCGCGGACATCTACCGCCGTTCCGTCACCGAGAGCGTCGACCGCGTCGCCGCCAAGCTCGCCACCACCGAGCGGCCGCACACCGGCATATCCGTCGACGAACTCGCTCCGGTCATCAACGGGATCGACCTCGACACCCCGCTCGGCGACACCTCCGCCGCGCTCGCCGAGCTGGAGGACGTCTACCTCCGCGACGCCGTCTACTTCCACCACCCGCGCTACCTGGGCCACCTCAACTGCCCGGTCGTCATACCCGCGGTGGTCGGCGAGGCCGTCATGGCCGCCGTCAACTCCTCCCTCGACACCTGGGACCAGTCCATCGGCGGCACGCTCATCGAGCGCCGCCTCATCGACTGGACCACGCGCCGCATCGGCCTCGGGGAGAAGGCGGACGGCATCTTCACCTCCGGTGGCAGCCAGTCCAACTTCCACGCTCTGCTGCTGGCCCGCGACGAGGCCTGCCGCACCGTCATGAAGCGCGCCATGGACGCCGGGATCGGCCTGACCAAGGCCGAACTCCTCCCGAAACTGCGCATCTTCACGTCCGAGGCCAGCCACTTCAGCGTGCAGAAGTCCGCCGCCATGCTGGGCCTCGGCTACGAGGCCGTCATCTCCGTACCCGTCGACCGCAACCGCCGCATGGACACCTCCGTCCTGGCGCTGGAGCTGGAGGAGTGCGCCGCCGAGGGCCTCTTCCCCATGGCCGTCGTCGCCACCGCCGGCACCACCGACTTCGGGTCCATCGACCCGCTCCCCGAGATCGCCCGCCTGACCGCCGAGCACTCCGCGTGGATGCACGTGGACGCCGCCTACGGCTGCGGCCTGCTGGTCTCCCCCACCCGCCGGCACCTCCTCGACGGCATCGAGCACGCCGACTCGGTCACGGTCGACTACCACAAGTCGTTCTTCCAGCCCGTCAGCTCCAGCGCGATGCTGGTCCGCGACCGCGACACCCTCAAGCACGCCACGTACCACGCGGACTACCTCAACCCGCGGCGCATGGCCGAGGAGCGGATCCCCAACCAGGTCGACAAGTCCATCCAGACCACGCGCCGCTTCGACGCCCTCAAGCTCTGGATGACGCTGCGCATCATGGGCGCCGACGGCATCGGCTCGCTCTTCGACGAGGTCATCGACCTCGCCGCCGCCGGCTACGACGTCATCACGGCCGACCCGCGGTTCGAGGTCGTCGTCGCACCGCAGATCTCCACCCTCGTCTTCCGCTTCCTGCCCGGCGAGGACGTTCCCGCGGAACTCCTCGACGAGGCCCAGCTCCACGCCCGCAAGGCGCTCTTCGCCTCCGGCGAGGCCGTCGTCGCCGGCACCAAGGTGGACGGGAAGCAGTACCTGAAGTTCACCCTCCTCAACCCGCAGACCACGACGGCCGACATCACCGCCGTCCTCGACCTCCTCGCCGCACACGCCGAGCAGTTCCTGGGAGAATCCCTTGCCGTCCACCACTGAGCCCCACGACTTCATCGGCATCGGTCTCGGTCCCTTCAACCTGGGACTGGCCTGCCTGACCGCGCCGATCGACGAGCTGAGCGGCCTGTTCATCGAGTCGAAGCCGCACTTCGAGTGGCACGCGGGGATGTTCCTGGACGGCGCGCACCTCCAGACGCCCTTCATGTCGGACCTGGTCACCCTCGCCGACCCGACGTCGCCCTTCTCCTTCCTGAACTACCTGAAGGACCAGGACCGGCTGTACTCCTTCTACATCCGGGAGAACTTCTACCCGCTGCGCGCCGAGTACAACGACTACTGCCGCTGGGCCGCCGACCGCCTCGACAACGTCCTGTACTCGACCTCCGTCACCGAGGTCACCTACGACGAGGCCGCCGCCCTCTACGAGGTCCGCACCGACGCGGGCGAGACCCACCGCGCCCGCCGCCTCGTCCTGGGCACCGGCACCTCGCCGTACGTCCCGGAGGCCTGCGCCGGCCTCGGCGGCGACTTCCTGCACAACGCCGCCTACATGCCCCACAAGGCGGAGCTGCAGAAGAAGAAGTCCATCACCCTGATCGGCTCCGGCCAGAGCGCCGCGGAGATCTACTACGACCTCCTCGCCGAGATCGACGTGTACGGCTACCAGCTCAACTGGGTCACGCGCTCCCCGCGCTTCTTCCCGCTGGAGTACACGAAGCTGACGCTGGAGATGACCTCCCCCGAGTACGTGGACTACTTCCACGCCCTCCCGGAGGACACCCGCTACCGGCTGGAGACCCAGCAGAAGAACCTCTTCAAGGGCATCGACGGCGACCTGATCAACGCCATCTTCGACCTGCTCTACCAGAAGAAGATCACCATGCCGGGCGCGGTGCCCACGACCCTGCTGACCAACACCTCACTGAACAGCACGGCGTACGACACCACCACGGGCACCTACACCCTGGGGCTGCGCCAGGAGGAGCAGGAGCGGGACTTCTCCCTCAGCACCGAGGGCCTGGTCCTGGCCACCGGCTACAAGTACCGCACGCCGGACTTCCTGAACCCGGTGCGCGACCGCCTGAACTTCGACGGCCGCGGCCGCCTCGACGCCGCCCGCAACTACAGCGTCGACACCACCGGCCGCGAGGTGTACCTCCAGAACGGCACCACCCACAACCACTCCCTGACCTCCCCCGACCTGGGCATGGCCGCCTACCGCAACGCGTTCATCGTCGGTGAGCTGCTCGGCCGCGAGTACTACAAGGTCGAGAAGTCCATCGCGTTCCAGCAGTTCGCCGCCCCGGAAGGCACCCACGCATGAGCACCACCGACACCCTCTACTCCCGGACGGACCCGGTCCTCGGGGACTTCGCGATCCGCCCGCTGGACCCCTTCGCCGACGCGGAGCTGCTCCACGGCTGGGTCACGCACCCCAAGGCCTCGTTCTGGATGATGCAGGACGCCTCGCTGCCGGACGTCGAGCGCGAGTACATGCGCATCACGGCGCACGAGCACCACCAGGCCTACATCGGCCTGCACGAGGGCCGCCCGGCCTTCCTGATGGAGACCTACGACCCGAGCGAGCTGGAACTGGTCGGCCTGTACGACGCCCAGCCGGGCGACGTGGGCATGCACTTCCTCGTCGCGCCCAGCGACCAGCCCCTGCACGGGTTCACCCGCGCGGTCATCACGACCGTCATGGCCGCGATCTTCGCCGACCCGGCCACCGTGCGCGTCGTCGTCGAGCCGGACGTCGCCAACACCGCCGTGCACGCCCTGAACGAGGTCGTCGGCTTCGTGCCGGAGCGCCAGGTCACCAAGCCGGAGAAGGAAGCGCTGCTGAGCTTCTGCACCCGCGCGCAGTTCGAGGCCGCCACCGGCATCACCCAGGGGGTGTCGATATGAGTCTCACCGACGCCGTCTCCCACCTCTCCCCCGAGCTGTGGGCCCGCGCCAACCGCGCCCTGGTCCGCAAGGCCATCGCCGAGTTCGCGCACGAGCGCCTGCTGACCCCCGTGTCCCTCGGCGGCGACCGCTACTCGGTCGTCTCCGACGACGGCGCGGTGGAGTACCACTTCGACGCCGCCCGGCAGGTCCTCGACCACTGGTCGGTGGACGAGGCCACCATCACCCGGCTGCGGGACGGCGCGTCCCTGCCGCTGGACGCCCTCGACTTCCACATCGAGTTCCAGCAGACCCTGGGGCTGAGCGCGGAGGTCATGCCGGTCTACCTGGAGGAGATCTCCTCCACCCTGGCGGGCTCGGCCTTCAAGTACACCAAGCCGCAGATCCCCGCCGGCGTGCTGGCCAAGTCCTCCTTCCAGGACATCGAGACCGGCATGACCGAGGGCCACCCCTGCTTCGTCGCCAACAACGGCCGGCTCGGCTTCGGCGTGCACGAGTACCACGCCTACGCTCCGGAGGCCGCGAACCCGGTCCACCTGATCTGGGCCGCCGCGCACAAGGACGTCGCCACCTTCACGGCCGGTGCCGGCCTGGAGCACGACAGCTTCATGCGCGCCGAGCTCGGCGACGCCGCGGTCGACCTGTTCGCGGCGAAGCTGCGCTCCCTGGACCTGGACCCGGCGGACTACCTGCTCTTCCCGGTCCACCCGTGGCAGTGGTGGAACAAGACCACGATCACCTTCGCAGCGGAGATCGCGGGCCGCCGCCTGGTGCTGCTCGGCGAGGGCGAGGACGCCTACCTCCCGCAGCAGTCGATCCGTACGTTCTTCAACACCACCACCCCGACCAAGCACTACGTCAAGACGGCCATCTCCGTCCTGAACATGGGCTTCATGCGCGGCCTGTCGGCGGCCTACATGGAGGCCACCCCCGCCATCAACGACTGGCTGCACCAGCTGATCGAGTCCGACGAGGTCCTGCGGTCCGTCGACTTCTCGATCATCCGCGAGCGCGCGGCCATCGGCTACCGGCACCTGCAGTACGAGCGCGCCACCGACCGCTACTCGCCGTACCGCAAGATGCTGGCGGCCCTGTGGCGCGAATCCCCCGTGAACTCCCTCGCGGACGGCGAGCGCCTGGCCACCATGGCCTCGCTCCTCCACGTGGACGCCGAGGGCAGGTCCTTCGTCGGCGCCCTCATCGAGGAGTCCGGCCTCACCCCGGCCGAGTGGCTGAAGCCCTACCTGCGCGCGTACCTGCTGCCGCTGGTGCACTGCTTCTACCAGTACGACCTCGCGTACATGCCGCACGGCGAGAACACCATCCTGGTCATCAAGGACGGTGTCGTACAGCGTGCGATCTTCAAGGACATCGCCGAGGAGATCGTCATCATGGACGCGGACGCGGTGCTGCCGCCCGCGGTCGAGCGGATCCGGGCGGACGTCCCGGAGGACATGAAGCTGCTGTCGATCTTCACGGACGTCTTCGACTGCTTCTTCCGCTTCCTGTCCTCCATCCTCGTCTCGGAGGGCATCTGCACCGAGGAGACCTTCTGGCGGGCCGTGGCCGACTGCGCCCACGACTACCAGGAGTCCATGCCGGCCCTCGCGGAGAAGTTCGAGCGCTACGACTTCTTCGCCGAGGAGTTCCAGCTGTCCTGCCTCAACCGCCTCCAGCTGCGCAACAACAAGCAGATGGTCGACCTCTCCGACCCGTCCGCCGCGCTCCAGCTGATCGGCACCCTCAAGAACCCCGTCGCGCCCTTCGCCCGACGGTGAGACGCGGGGCGGGGCGCTGCCGAATACGGTCCCTCGGCGGCGCCCCGCCTCCCGCCGTCCCGCTGTCCCGTATTCCGAACGAGCTGGCGAATCAGTTCGCTTGCGCATACGATCTCCGCGATCATCGGAAGCACGGGGGAGCGTTCCATGTCGTGGGACCAGAACATCTCGCAGGGTGAACTGCGGTTATCGGCCGGGGCCGTGGACACCTTGGTCAAAGACCTTCAGCCGGTACTGGCGAAGGCCCTGTCGGACTTGACCGAAGCGGGCACCTCCTTCGCGCCCTGGACCGCCGGAGCGAGGATGACGGGCGCGAGCGACGGCTGGGGAACCGCATTGCGAACCCTCCAGCAAACCTTTGCCGACCATGCGGAAGGCCTCAGGGGCCTCGCGAACGGCACCGACGTGATGGAACAGGAAATCCTGTCCAAGTTCCGGGGCTGGTGACCTGCCGCCGTGCCCGAACTCTTCGCCCAGCTGTTGCGTCAGGACTTCGCCGACCTCGACGCTGCCACCGCTTCCTGGAAGAAGCTGGCCAAGGCCTTCGACGACACCCAGCGGGGCAGCGCCAAGCGCGTCACCGGGCCCCTGCACAAGGCCGGCTGGGCCGGTGTCAGCGCCCACTACGGGTTCTCCGCCATGTGAGGCCACCGAGACGAAGCTCGGCACGGCCGAGGTGAACGCCCGCCTGATCGCCACGATCCTGCAGGCACTCGGCACCAAGATGCGCGCCGCCCAGCGCGATCTGCGCAGCGCGGTCGCGGACGCCGAAGCCGCCGGGCACAAGGTCCGTGACGACGACGGATGGGTCGAACCGAAGCAGGCCGTCGACCCCAAGTACCACAACGACCCCGACTACGCGGGCCTGCAACGCGAGGCCAACTCCGGACTCGGGGGCTTCCGGGCCCGTATCGACGCGGC
Organism: Streptomyces sp. NRRL S-378; assembly: GCF_000720645.1. Taxonomy (NCBI): domain Bacteria; kingdom Bacillati; phylum Actinomycetota; class Actinomycetes; order Kitasatosporales; family Streptomycetaceae; genus Streptomyces; species Streptomyces sp. NRRL S-378. The sequence continues at coordinate 41,227 of NZ_JOBX01000006.1, read as the reverse complement.
GGTCGAGGCGGCCAGAACCGCCGGCCAGACGGCGGCCGACGCCCTCTACCAACTGGATCCCTTCGACCTCGACAAGCGCTACGGCGGCGCGCACGCCCAGGAGGACGCGGCGCGCGTCGCCGCTTACGCCGGTATCGACCCGAAGGCCATCCCGGACGGCAAGGACCCCCAGCGCTCGAAGGACTGGTGGGCCGGCCTGGACGAGGAGAAGCGGCAGTTCTACCTCGCCGCATACCCTGAGCGGATCGGTTCGCTGGACGGCCTGCCCGCACCCGTCCGCGACGAGGCCAACCGGGCCGCGCTGGACCTGCGCCTGAACGACTACGCACTGCGGGAGGGCACGCTCGGCTACCACGACCGGTACAACTACCGGAACCTGACCACCCTCAAGGACCGGCTGGAGAAGACGGACAGCGGCCCGCCGGACAAGCAGATGTACCTGCTCGGATACGGCACCGAGAAGGACGGCCGCGCGATCGTCGCCATGGGCAACCCGGACACGGCGCGACACACCGCCGTCCTGGTACCGGGCACGGACAACCAGCTGGACAATTACGGCGGCCAACTGGACCGCATCGGCAAGCTGCAGGACTCCGCGCGGAAGTCGGCCGCCCCCGGCGAGGACGTCGCCGTCATCAGCTGGATGGACTACGACGCCCCCGAGATCGACGGCAGCGTCACCACACGGGGCAGGGCGCACGCCGGGGAGGAGGACCTTCGGGACTTCACCCACGGCCTGCGCTCCGCGCACCAGGGCGAGCGCACCCACCTGACCGTCATCGGCCACAGCTACGGATCCACCATGACCGGCGCCGCCGATGCCGGCGGCCGCGGTCTGGATGCGGATGACGTGGTGGTGGTCGGCAGCCCCGGCCTCACCGTCGAGCGGGCGAACCAGCTGCACGTGAACCCGCAGCACCTGTGGGTGGGGGCCGCCCCGGACGACAATGTCTCCAACTGGTTCTCCGATGCCACCCTCGGGGAGGACCCGAAGGACCCCGCCTTCGGAGCTCAGCGGATGCCCGTGGACACGTCCGGGCACAGCGGCTACTGGAACGAGGGCAGCCGGAGCCTGGACAACCAGGGCCGCATCGTCGCCGGGCTGAAGCCGCGGCCCTGACCGTCGAACCGATCCGAAGGAGACCTCGAACCATGTCCAGGACCCTCAGGGTTTCCCTCACTCTCGCCGTCACACTGCTGCTTGGAGGCTGCATGTCCGACAACGGGGTCAACGATCCGCTCCCCCGTATGAGCAAGGACAAGGCGCAGGCGTGGGCGCAGCACTGGGTCGAGTCCATGGCCCGCACGACGAAGTCCGAGATCATCGCGGGCACTCCCGAGGCGAACTTCCACAACTGCACCGGCAAGAACGGTGAGACCGCCGACGACGGCCGCTTCATGCTGATGTTCAACGCCCGGGCCACACTTCCCCGGGACCGGTACGTCGAGGCCGCGAGAGCGCTGAAGGACGAACTCACCAAGCAGGGCTTCGAGATCGTGGGCTATCAGGAGGGTCCGGGCCAGGAGCGCGGTGCCTACGGGCTCCAGGCCACCCATCCGAAGGACAAGCAGTACGTCTCCGCGGGCGACGTCGGCGACGACGTGTGGAGCCTGTCGGTGGACACCCCGTGCCTGCTGCCGCCCGACGCGGAGCAGCAGCAGTTCTGAGCCCGGTGCCGCCGGCCCTGCCGCCGCGGCCGGGTCGTCAGCGGGACCAGGGGACGTCCGGGGCGCGGTGGTAGCCGATGTCCTGGGCGCCCAGGCGGGGGGCCTGGGCGGCCAGACGGCGGCTGTACGCCGTCCAGTCGAGGGCGGCCGGCGGGGACCAGCCCAGCTCCGCCAGGCCCAGCACCCGCGGGAAGGCCATCAGCTCCCACTCGGCCCGCGTCGCGACGTTCTCCGTCCACAGCGGGGCCTCCACGCCGAGCACCGCGGACTCCGGCACCCCGGCCAGGTAGGCCCCCGGGTTCCAGGAGTAGGAGCGCGCGACCGGGACGTAGCCCGCCCACGACAGGCCCGGCTTCGTCGCCGCCTCGTACTTCATGTCCAGGTAGACGCGGTCCGCGGGCGAGAGGATCAGCGGGTGGCCGGCCTTCGCGGCCGCCACCACGGCCGACCGGTCCGCGGCCGAGGTCTTGTCGTGGCCCCAGTACTGGAGCACCGCCCCGGCCGCCGGTCGCGCCGATGCCAGCTGGTGCCAGGCCACCACCGTCTTGCCGCGGCGGCCCACCACCTCCTGGGCCCGGTCCATGAAGGCCGCGTAGTCGGCCGCCGGCGTCGCGTGCGCCTCGTCGCCGCCGATGTGCAGGTAGCGGCCGGGCGTCAGCTCCGCCAGCTCCCCGAGCACGTCGTCGACGAACTCGTAGGTCCGCTCCTTCGCCACGCACAGCGAGCTGAAGCCGACCTTGGTCCCGGTGTACCGGGGCGGCGCCTTCCCGTCACAGTTCAGCTCGGCGTAGGAGGCCAGCGCCGCGTTGGTGTGCCCCGGCATGTCGATCTCCGGGACCACGTCCACGTACCGCTCGCCCGCGTACGCCACCAGCTCGCGGTACTCGTCCTTCGTCCAGTGGCCGCCCGGGCCGCCGCCGACCTCGCTCGCGCCGCCGTACTGCGCCAGCCGCGGCCAGGAGTCGATCGCCAGGCGCCAGCCCTGGTCGTCGGTGAGGTGCACGTGCAGGGTGTTGATCTTGTACTGGGCGAGCTGGTCCACGTACCGCTTCACCTGTTCCAGCGTGAAGAAGTGCCGTGCGATGTCGACCATGGCCCCCCGGTAGGCGAAGCGCGGCCGGTCGGTGACCGTGCCGCCCGGCACCGTCCCGGGCCCCGACACCGGCACCAGCTGACGCAGGGTCTGGCCCGCGCGGAACAGGCCGGCCGGGGTCCGCGCGACGAGGTCGACCCCGCTCGGTCCGGAGACCAGCCGGTACCCCTCCTCCCCGACCCCGTCGGCCGTCGCGTCGATCCTGAGCCGGATCCCGTCCCCCCTCGCCCCGCCGATCACCGGCAGCGGCAGCCCGCTCGGGCCGCGCAGCTGCTCCGCGAGCAGCTCGCCCACCCGGCGGACCTCCTCGCCCGCGCCCGGTCCCGTACGGATGACCGTGCCCGGCCCGAAGGAGTAGCCGGGCCCGGCGGCGCGCGCGGAGACCGGCGCCGGCAGGAGCCGTTCGAAGGGGGTGAGGGCCGCGGGCGGGTCGTCACCGGCGCTCGCGTCGTCGCCGTGGGCGGCGGTGCAGGAGACGGCACCGAGGACGAGGAGGGTGCCGAGCGCGCGTCGCAGGACTCTCATGTGCCCAGGTATAGGCCAACTGGCCCGCCGTGCGCGGTGGGAGAATCGCCGAATGGCGGAAATCATCCAGAAGGACGGAACCTGGACGTTCGACGGCGACGCGGTGCGCATCGTGCCCGGTCGCGACAAGGGGGTGGGGCTGTTGCGGCAGACCCTGGGTGAGGTGGTCGTGCCGTTGCGCGCGCTCGCGGGGATCTCCTACGAGCCCGGCCGCAAGGCCGGGCGGCTGCGGCTGCGGTTGCGCGAGGGGGCCGACGCGCTGACCCAGGTGACGGGCGGGCGGCTGCCGGAGGCCTCCGACCCGTACCGGCTGAGCGTGGAGCCGGACCGGACGGGGGTCGCGGAGTACTTCGTGGACGCGGTGCGCAACGCCCTGCTGCTGGAGCAGGTGGATCCGGGTCCCTCGCAGAGCTACCTGCTGCCCGGCCCGACCGTGCCGATAGCGGTGGGCGCGGGCGACGGGACCGTCACCTTCGACGGCGACCGCGTCGCTCTGGAGTGGAACTGGACGACCGAGGAGGCCAAGCGCTCCGGAGGGCCGCGCGAGTTCCGGGTCACGGACCTGCGGACGGTGGAGTGGGCGCCGGCGAAGGGGCTCGAGAACGGCTGGCTCCGCTTCAGCCTGGCCGGCGCGGCCCAGCCCGCCGCGCCGAAGTACGACCCGTACACGGTGGAGCTGTTCGGCTTCAAGAAGGACCCGCTGATGGCGCTCGTCGCCGCGGCGGTGGCGCTGCGGTTGCCGCACCCGGCCGGGCCCCCGCAGGACCGGGCCGTCGAGGACGCCCCGCCGAAGGAGCTCGCCGCGCCGGCCGCCACGGTCGCGGAGGACCACGACGCGCTGCTGCGCCGGCTGCGGGAGCTGGGTGAGCTGCACCAGACGGGAGTGCTCACGGCCGACGAGTTCGCCGCGGCCAAGCAGGCCGTTTTGCGTAGATTCTGACCGGATGCATCCATTCCGCTGGTCCAGACCAGAGGGATCCTGCCCGAAATCGGGCAGGATCTTTGCGTTGGACGGTCGGAACCGTCAGTATCTACGGGTGCTCGACCGCCGCCCGTCCTATGACGATCTCGTCGAACACCTGGTGCGCAGCACCTCGCTGCAGCGGGGCGAAGCGGCCCGGGTGGTCCTCGACGTGCTCGCCTACTTCGACGAGACGACGGAGGACTTCGTCCGCCGCCGCCACCGCGAACTGCAGGCCGGCGGAGCCGTGAACGCGGAGATCTTCGAGCGGATCGCGGCCGAGCTGCCGCACCGCGCCGTGGCACCTCCGGAGCTCTCGCTCCGGCAGCTGCGCCGCATCGTCTACGGCTGACCGGCCGCGGCCGGAGCGGCCGCGGGCGGGTGACGGGTACACGAACCGAATTTCAGGAGGGGCAAAACCGTATGTGCGGAATCGTCGGTTACATCGGAAAGCGTGATGTGGCACCGCTGCTGCTGGAGGGCCTGGCGCGGCTGGAGTACCGCGGCTACGACTCCGCGGGCATCGTCGTGAACAGCCCGAAGGCCGGCGCGCTCAAGATGGTCAAGGCCAAGGGCCGCGTCCGTGACCTGGAGGCCCGCGTCCCGAAGCGCTTCGCCGGCACCACCGGCATCGCCCACACCCGCTGGGCCACGCACGGCGCCCCGAGCGACGTCAACTCGCACCCGCACCTGGACCCGGAGAACAAGGTCGCCGTCGTCCACAACGGCATCGTCGACAACGCCGCCGAGCTCCGCGCCAAGCTGGAGGCCGAGGGCGTCGTCTTCGCCTCCGAGACCGACACCGAGGTCATCACCCACCTGATCGCCCGCTCCCAGGCCGACACCCTGGAGGAGAAGGTCCGCGAGGCCGTCAAGGCGATCGACGGCACCTACGGCATCGCCGTGATGCACGCCGACTTCACCGACCGCATCGTCGTCGCCCGCAACGGCTCGCCGGTCATCCTCGGCATCGGCGAGAAGGAGATGCTGGTCGCCTCCGACGTCGCCGCGCTGATCGCCCACACCCGCCAGGTCGTCACCCTGAACGACGGCGAGATGGCCACCCTGAAGGCCGACGACTTCCGCACGTACACCACGAGCGGCACGACGACGAACGCCACCCCGGAGACCGTGGAGTGGGAGGCCGCCTCCTACGACATGGGCGGCCACGACACCTACATGCACAAGGAGATCTCCGAGCAGCCCGACGCGGTCGACCGCGTGCTGCGCGGCCGGATCGACGACCGCTTCAACACGGTCCACCTGGGCGGCCTGAACCTGGACCCGCGCGAGGCGCGCGGCATCCGCAGGGTCAAGATCCTGGGCTGCGGCACCTCCTACCACGCGGGCCTGATCGGCGCCGGCCTCATCGAGGGCATGGCCCGCATCCCCGCCGACGCCGAGCCTGCGTCGGAGTTCCGCTACCGCAACCCGGTCGTGGACCCCGACACCCTGTACATCGCGGTCTCCCAGTCGGGCGAGACCTACGACGTGCTCGCGGCCGTCCAGGAGCTCAAGCGCAAGGGCGCCCGCGTCCTCGGCGTGGTCAACGTGGTCGGCTCCGCCATCGCCCGCGAGGCCGACGGCGGCGTGTACGTGCACGCCGGCCCCGAGGTCTGCGTCGTCTCCACCAAGTGCTTCACCAACACGGTCGTGGCCTTCGCGCTGCTCGCCGTGCACCTGGGCCGCATCCGGGACCTCTCGGTCACCGACGGCAAGCGGATCATCGAGGGCCTGCGCAAGCTGCCCGCGCAGATCCAGGAGATCCTCGACGGCGAAGAGGACATCAAGAAGCTCGCGGCCGAGTTCGCCGAGGCCAAGTCGATGATGTTCATCGGCCGGGTGCGCGGCTACCCGGTGGCGCTGGAAGCCTCCCTCAAGCTGAAGGAGATCTCCTACATCCACGCCGAGGCCTACCCCGCCTCCGAGCTCAAGCACGGCCCGCTGGCCCTGATCGAGCCCTCGCTGCCGACCGTCGCCATCGTCCCGGACGACGACCTGCTGGAGAAGAACCGCGCGGCGCTGGAGGAGATCAAGGCCCGCAGCGGCCGGATCCTCGCGGTCGCCCACCGCGAGCAGGAGAAGGCGGACCACACCATCGTGGTCCCGAAGAACGAGGACGAGCTGGACCCGATCCTCATGGGCATCCCGCTCCAGCTGCTGGCTTACCACACCGCCCTGGCCATGGGCCGGGACATCGACAAGCCGCGCAACCTGGCGAAGTCGGTCACCGTCGAGTAGCAGCCCCGGCTGTCACCGGACCCACGGGAGCCCCCGTGCGCACCGCGCGCACGGGGGCTCCTGCATGCCGTGCTCAGCCAGCGGCGACGGCGCCGCTGCGTCCTGCCCTGCCGAAGGCCATCGGCCAGTGCGCCAGGGCCGCGGTGGCCCCGTACCAGGCCAGCAGTCCGGAGACGGCGGCGACCCAGCCGCCCGCCTTGGCCAGTGCGCCGTTGTCCACGAAGGAGGCTATGGCCAGCAGGAGGAGGGAGAGGGTCAGGAGGGCGTAGACGCCCTGACCGAACAGACCGCTCGCGGCGGCGACCGTGAGGGTCAGCGCGAGCATCGCGAAGAGGACAAGAAACGTTCCGGCGGCCTCGTCCGAGGCAGAACCGCCCGCGCCCTTGGCCCACGTGAACCAGAAGACGCCGAGGCCCGCGAACGCGGTGCCGTTGAATCCGTTGCCGCCGCGGTACTCCAGGAGACCCAGGAGGAAGAGGGCGGCGCCGCCGACGTACATCGCGAGCGACACGGAGCCGGCAGCGGACACACCGTCGATGACACCGGTGTGGCCGATACCGAATGCGAGAAGGGTGAGACCCAGGGCGATGTTCCCGAGGGTCGAAGTCGAGGCCGTGCTTCCCGCAGAGACACCATTGTCCACGGCGGGCTCCCTTCGATCTGCAGTTGTTTGCTGCGTCCCAGCAGCATTTATCTACCCTTTACACGAGGGCACAACCGCACAATCGACTTAACACCCGGTCACGGAATGACAACGACCGGTCGCTGCGCACGCTTGGCGAGCCGCCCGGCCACCGACCCGAAGATCCTGCCGACGATCCCGTGCGTGGAGCCGACCACGATCGCGTCGGCCGAATACTCCCGGCCGACCTCCTCCAGCTCATGGCAGATGTCACCGCCGCGCTCGACCAGGATCCATGGCACTTCGGCCAGATAGTCGGCGCAGGCCAGCTCCAGTCCGAGCACCTCGGTGCGGTGGTCCGGCACATCCACGAAGACGGGCGGCTCGCAGCCGGCCCACACGGTGGTGGGAAGCCGGTTGGCGACATGGACGATGATCAGACCCGACCCGGAGCGGCGGGCCATGCCGATCGCGTACGCGAGCGCGCGCTCACTGGACGTCGATCCGTCGAATCCCACCACGACGCCGTGCCGGAAGGCCGGGTCGCAAGGGGAGTGTGTCTGTTCCACCGCGCGCAGCTCGGCGGCCGACGCGGGGTCGGCGAGCCGTTTGCGCTTGCGGTCCGCGGGTTCGTGGAATTCGTGACCGGCCATGGGTGTCTCGGCGAAGAGGTCCTTGGAGGAAGCAACAGGGGCGAAATCGGCGACGCAGTGTGACGGAGCTCTGTCCGGGAAGCATCTTCCCAAGCCCGTACCCACCAGGGTACGGCGACACTCCTGTCCTGCACAGGGCTTGCCGTACTTGGAGAGCGTCCCAGGGAGCATGCCGGAGCGCGGGCGCCTTGGCAATGGCCGCTGCCCCCTACAGCCAGTGACGGGGCGGGGAGTTGCCACCCGTGCGCGCAGTGACCGAGCCCCGCCGGGCGGCGTTGGACATGCGTCCGACCGTTCAGGAAGAGCCCGCAGGGAGTACGCCGTGCCCGGCCATCCGGTTCACCCCGACCAGCCAGCTCAGCCGACCCAGTCCGTCCACTTCCCCGACCCGAGCCCGCACTTCACCGCCTCTCCGCGTCAGCCGCTTCACCCGTCCGTGCAGTCCTCCGGACGCCCGCACGACGACCCCGCAGGGGAGGTCGTGCGCTGGGCCGCCTTCAGCTGCCTGCTCGTCCCGGTGGTCCTCGTCGTCTACGGGACGTCCTTCGGCGGGGCGGCGGTCGCCACCCTCGGCCTGTTCGTCGTGACGGCCGCCTGCCTGGTCCTGCTGCGGCACTCGGAGCGGGCCGCGGGCCGGGTCCGGGCGCAGGAGCGGCTTCCCTCGTCGCACCGCCGCCGGCACTCGCGCGGTGGCCCCGCGGGCCGCCGGGGCTGCCGCACCTCCGACGCCGCGTCCCCGCACGACTGACTCATTCGCACACCCACACCCGCACGTTTTCAGCCAACTTCCCGGCAGGGCGCCCCCCTTGCCGGAATGTCCCCCCGACTCCCCCACCACCAGCGACGACACTCGCCGGGGGGCGTTTTGGCCCTATGGGTACTGGCCACAGCCGGGATGTGCGCTTCCCACCCGGGTAGCGGAGTGGAACCCTTCCTGATCGAATGCTTTTCGCCAAGTTGAGAAGTCGACATAGCGCTGCGTGCTGAACTTGTCACGCCGACACCACGGGACGCAGTAGATTCGATCATGTATTTACGGCGGGGGATCCACGTGCAAGGCCGAGGGGAAACGTGCAGGTGCGACCAGACCAAGGAGTCGCGACACCCAAGGGGGGCTTAGCGCCATGAGCCAGGATTCCACCGCCGTCGTCACAGACGCCGGCCGGAAGCTCGCGGGGCGTCGCCGCAGGGAGATCGTCGCGGTGCTGCTCTTCAGCGGCGGACCGATCTTCGAGAGTTCCATTCCACTATCCGTGTTCGGCATTGACCGGCAGGACGCGGGAGTTCCACGCTACCGACTGCTCGTGTGCGCCGGTGAGGACGGTCCGCTCAGGACCACCGGCGGACTCGAACTGACCGCGCCGTACGGGTTGGAGGCGATCGCCCGGGCAGGCACGGTCGTCGTGCCCGCCTGGCGTTCCATCACTTCACCGCCGCCTCCGGAGGCGCTCGACGCACTGCGTCTGGCGCACGAGGAGGGGGCCCGGATCGTCGGACTGTGCACCGGGGCCTTCGTGCTCGCGGCCGCCGGTCTGCTGGACGGCCGGCCCGCGACGACGCACTGGATGTACGCGCCGACGCTGGCCAAGCGCTACCCGTCCGTCCACGTCGATCCGCGCGAACTGTTCGTCGACGACGGCGACGTGCTCACGTCCGCGGGCACGGCGGCCGGAATCGACCTCTGCCTGCACATCGTGCGCACCGACCACGGCAGCGAGGCGGCCGGGGCCCTGGCCCGCAGGCTCGTCGTGCCGCCGCGCCGCACGGGTGGCCAGGAGCGCTACCTCGACCGGTCACTGCCGGAGGAGATCGGCGCCGACCCGCTGGCCGAGGTCGTCGCCTGGGCGCTGGAACACCTCCACGAGCAGTTCGACGTGGAGACGCTGGCCGCCCGCGCCTACATGAGCCGGCGCACCTTCGACCGGCGGTTCCGCTCGCTCACCGGCAGCGCGCCGCTCCAGTGGCTGATCACGCAGCGGGTGCTCCAGGCCCAGCGGCTGCTGGAGACCTCCGACTACTCGGTCGACGAGGTCGCCGGACGCTGCGGGTTCCGCTCGCCGGTCGCCCTGCGCGGTCACTTCCGGCGGCAGCTGGGGTCCTCCCCGGCCGCCTACCGCTCGGCCTACCGGGCACGCCGGCCGCAGGCCGACGTGGCACAGGTGGCGGAGATCTCCACGGGACCGGTGCCGCACCAGCGCACTCCGCAGCCCCACCGGGCGGCGGCGGCCCTGGCCGCGGCGGGCCCCACGGTGACGGAGCTGTACGCCCCGAACCGGGTCCTGCGGGAACACGCGTAACCCCCACAACGGGTACGACAGCGAAGGTCCTCCATCGGTCACCGCCGATGGGGGACCTTCGGCATATGCGGTCGGCTCCGCAAGGGACCGCATAAGGTGGGACACATGAACGATCGCATGGTGTGGATCGACTGCGAGATGACCGGGCTCTCGTTGACGGACGACGCACTTATCGAGGTGGCCGCGCTGGTCACCGACTCGGAACTCAACGTGCTCGGCGAGGGCGTGGACATCGTGATCCGCCCGCCGGACCGCGCCCTGGAGACCATGCCCGACGTGGTCCGCGAGATGCACACCGCCTCCGGCCTGCTGGACGAGCTGGCCGGCGGAACCACCCTCGCGGATGCCGAGGCGCAGGTCCTGGCGTACGTACGGGAGCACGTGAAGGAACCGCGCAAGGCACCGCTCTGCGGGAACTCGGTCGGCACCGACCGCGGCTTCCTGCTGCGCGACATGGCCGCGCTGGAGAGCTACCTGCACTACCGGATCGTGGACGTGTCCTCGGTCAAGGAGCTGGCGCGCCGCTGGTACCCGCGGGCCTACTTCAACAGCCCCCCGAAGAACGGCAACCACCGGGCGCTGGCCGACATCAAGGACTCCATCACCGAGCTGCGCTACTACCGGGAGGCCGTCTTCGTGCCGCAGCCCGGACCCGACTCGGACACGGCCCGCAGCATCGCCGCCAAGCACACGACGCCGGGAGCGTAGGCGTCCTGCCCGACCCCTCCGGAGGGGGTGCGGGAAAAGGGTGGAGCGAGCACCCTCCTGAACCCTGTACCCTTTTCTTCGGCCGGTCGGTTCTCCGACCGGACATGGTGGGTGTAGCTCAGTTGGTAGAGCACCTGGTTGTGGTCCAGGTGGCCGCGGGTTCAAGTCCCGTCACTCACCCTGCGGGAAGGCCCCGGTACGCGGAAGCGGACCGGGGCCTTCTGCATGTCCCGCACCTTCGGGGCTCCAGGGCGGTCAGGACGACTCCCGGACCACCAGTCTGTTCTGCAGGACCACCGAGGGCCCGCCCGTGCCCGTGACGCTCCCCCGCCCTCCCGAGACGCGCTCCAGGAGCATCCTCGCCATGGTCCGGCCCATCTCCTCGATGGGCTGGCGGACGCTGGTCAGCGGAGGGTCCATGTGCCGGGCCACCACCGAGTCGTCGAAGCCGACCAGCGCCACGTCACTCGGGATCCGGCGCCCGGCCGCGCGCAGCTCCAGCCGGGCGCCCGCCGCCATGACGTCCGAGGAGGCGAAGACGGCGTCGAGCGCGGGGCTGCGCTCCAGCAGCTCGCGCATGGCCCGGCGGCCGCCCTCCTCGGTGAAGTCGGCGACCGCGACCAGCCGCTCGTCGACGGGACGGCCCGCGGCTGCCAGGGCCTGCCGGTAGCCGTCGAGCCGGCAGCGGGCTCCGTACACGTCCAGCGGGCCGGTGATCGTGGCGATCGTCCGGCGGCCCCGGTCGAGCAGGTGGCGCACGGCCTCGGCGGCGCCCTCCAGGTTGTCGGAGTCCACGCAGGGCAGCGTCTCGGCGGCGGACCGACGGCCGCTGATCACGGTCGGGATGCCGAGCTCGGCCAGCAGTTCCGGGAGCGGGTCCCCGGCGTGGACGGAGACCAGCAGCACGCCGTCGACACGGTGCCCGGACAGGTACTGCGCGAGGCGGCGGCGCTCGCGGTCGCTGCCGGCCAGGGTGAGGACGAGCTGGATGTCGGTCTCGGCGAGGGCGGCCCCGACCCCGCGCACCACTTCGGAGAAGTACGGCTCGGCGAAGAACCGGGCCTCGGGCTCCGGGATCACCAGCGCGATGGCGTCGTTGCGGTTGGCCGCGAGGGCGCGTGCCGCGCGGTTCGGCACGTACCCCAGCTCGGTCACGGCCGCCTCGACCGCGGCCTTGGTCTGCTCGCTGACCTTGGAGGACCCGTTGATCACCCGGGACACCGTGCCGCGCCCGACTCCGGCGCGCACCGCCACCTCTTCCAGCGTCGGCCGTCTCCCACTGCGCCCATGCCCGTTCATGGCTTCCTCCCGGTTGTGAATCTACCCCTTGACTACTGTGGGAGCGCTCCCACACTGTGTCACACGACACCCCCACGTTGTCGCCCACCCCTCCAGGGAGGAACCCATGCGAGCCCAGTCCCCGGCCCGAGCACGAGCCCGAAGAACCCTCGCCACGGCGGTCGCCGCGATGGGCGCCGCCGCCCTGCTGCTCGGGGGGTGTGCGCAGGACCCCGACGCGGCCCCGGAGCCGGGTTCCTCCTCCGCCGACGGGAAGGGCCGGACCACCCTGACCGTGGGCGTCTTCGGAGCCTTCGGACTCCAGGAGGCCGGTCTCTACGACGAGTACATGGCGAAGAACCCCTCGATCCGCATCGAGCAGACCTCCATCGAGCGGAACGAGAACTACTACCCCCAGCTCCTCACCCACCTGGGGACGGGCAGCGGCCTCGCCGACATCCAGGCCGTCGAGGTCAACAACATCGCCGAGATCACCGCGACCCAGGCCGACAAGCTGGTGGACCTGGGCAAGGCGCCGGGCGTGGACAAGGCCGCGTACCTGCCGTGGAAGTGGGCCCAGGGCACGGCGCCCGCCGCGAAGGGCGGGGCCACGGTCGGCCTCGGCACCGACATCGGACCGCAGGGCATCTGCTACCGCAAGGACCTGTTCGAGGCGGCCGGGCTGCCCACCGACCGGGAGGCCGTCGGCGCGCTGTGGGCGGGCGACTGGAACAAGTACCTGGAGACGGGCAAGGCGTACAAGGCGAAGGCCGGCGACGGCAAGGCCTTCGTCGACTCGGCGTCCGGTGTCATGGCGGCGGTCACGGGCAGCAGCGCGCAGCGGTTCTACGACGAGCAGGGCAAGGTCGTCTACAAGACCAATCCGGCGGTGCGGGGGGCCTTCGACCTGGCCGCGTCGTTCGCCACCGAGGGGCTCAGCGCCAAGCTGCAGCAGTTCACCCCGGGCTGGGACCAGGGCTTCGCCAACGGCGCCTTCGCGACGGTCTCCTGCCCGGCCTGGATGCTCGGCTACATCCAGGACAAGGCGGGTCCGTCGGGCAAGGACAAGTGGGACGTGGCCCAGGCGCCGAAGCCCAGCAACTGGGGCGGCTCCTTCCTGGTGGTCCCGAAGGCGGGCAAGCACGCCGAGGAGGCCGCGAAGCTGGCGGCCTGGCTGACGGCTCCGGAACAGCAGGCGAAGCTCTTCGAGAAGCGGGGCAGCTTCCCGAGCGCGAGCGCCGCCTACAAGCTGCCGACGGTGTCGGGGGCGAAGCACGAGTACTTCGGCGGGGCGCCGATCGGCGAGATCTTCTCGAAGGCGGCCCAGGGGGTGCCGGTGGCCGCGGTCGGCCCGAAGGACCTGGTCATCTCCCAGAACCTGGCGGACATCGGGATGCTCCAGGTCGACCAGAAGGGCCGGAGCCCGCAGGAGGGCTGGGAGGCCGCGGTGAAGGCCATCGACAACGCCCTGGACCAGTGAGGCGCCGGTGACGGACGAAACGGCTCTCCTGTCCCCCTCCGCCGCCGCCCCCGAGCGGTCGGCGGCGGAGGGGGGCGGCCGCGGCCGGCCGGGCCAGGTGTGGCGCTCGCGCCGTTACCGCTGGGACCTGCGCTGGAGCCCGTACGCCTTCGTGGCGCCCTTCTTCCTCTTCTTCGCCGCCTTCGGGCTGTTCCCGCTGCTCTACACGGGCTGGGCGGCGCTGCACCAGGTGGAGCTGACCGATCCGGACAGCATGACGTGGGTGGGCCTGCGGAACTTCACCCGGCTGTGGGACGACGAGTTCTTCTGGAACGCGCTGCGCAACACCGTCACCATCGGGCTGCTCTCGACGGTCCCGCAGCTGGCGATCGCGCTGGGCGTGGCCCATCTGCTCAACTACCGGCTGCGGGGCTCGGCGTTCTTCCGGGTCGCCGTGCTCACCCCGTACGCCACCTCGGTGGCGGCGGCGACGCTCGTCTTCGTGCTGCTCTTCGGCCGGGACTACGGGATGATCAACTGGCTGCTGTCGGCGGTCGGCCTGGGGGCGGTGGACTGGCAGAACGGGACCTTCGCCTCCCAGTTGGCGGTCTCCACCATCGTGATCTGGCGGTGGACCGGCTACAACGCGCTGATCTACCTGGCGGCCATGCAGGCCGTGCCGGGCGAGCTGTACGAATCGGCCGCGCTGGACGGGGCCTCGCGCTGGCAGCAGTTCCTCCACGTCACGGTGCCCTCGCTGCGGCCGACGATCCTCTTCACGTGCGTGGTGTCGACGATCGGGGCGACCCAGCTGTTCGGTGAACCGCTGCTGTTCAACGGCGGGGCGGGCGCCACGGGCGGCTCGGACCACCAGTTCCAGACGCTCGGGCTGTACCTGTACGAGCAGGGCTGGGTGAACCTGCACCTGGGCCGGGCCTCGGCCATCGCCTGGGCGATGTTCCTGATCCTGCTGCTGATCGCCGGGGCGGCCCGCCTGCTGCGCGGACGGGGGAATGCGCGATGAGATCACTGCGCGCGGGCCGGCTCACCTACCTGGCGCTCGGCCTCTTCACCGCCGGTTCGCTCTTCCCGCTGGTGTGGACGGCGATCGCGGCCTCCCGCACCAATACGCGCCTGGCGCAGACCCCGCCGCCGTTCTGGTTCGGCGGGAACCTGGGACGCAACCTGCAGATCGCCTGGACCGACGCCAACATGGGCACGGCCCTGCTGAACACGGTGATCGTGGCGGGCACCGTCACCGTCGGGACGGTCCTCTTCTCCACCCTGGCGGGCTTCGCCTTCGCCAAACTGCGGTTCCGCGGGCGCCGGATGCTGATGGCACTGGTGGTGGGGACGATGCTGATCCCGCCCCAGCTGAGCGTGGTGCCGCTGTACATGCTGATCGCGAAGCTGTCGTGGACCGACCGGCTCCAGTCGGTGGTCCTGCCCTCCCTGGTGTGCGCCTTCGGGGTGTTCTTCATGCGCCAGTACCTGGTGCACGCGCTGCCGACGGAACTGGTGGAGGCCGCCCGCACGGACGGGGCGAGCTCCCTGCGGGTCATGTGGCACGTGGTCTTCCCGGCGGCCCGGCCGGCGATGGCGGTGCTGGGGATGCTGACCTTCGTCATGTCCTGGAACGACTTCTTCTGGCCGATCGTCGCGCTGACCCAGAACGGCAGTCCGACGGTCCAGGTGGCCCTGACCGGACTGGGCCGGGGATACATCCCCGACCAGTCGGTGATCATGGCGGGTGCGCTCCTGGGCACGCTCCCGCTGCTGCTGGTGTTTCTCGTCTTCGGCCGCCAGATCGTCGGCGGCATCATGCAGGGAGCGGTAAAGGGATGACTGACACCCCGACGCACACGACTGACCCGTCGAACGGGACGGATCCGGGCGGGGAGCTCCGCTTCCCCGACGGGTTCCTGTGGGGCACGGCCACGGCGGCCTTCCAGATCGAGGGCGCGGCCGCACTGCGCGGGCCGTCCATCTGGGACACCTTCTGCCGCACCCCCGGCAAGGTGTACGGCGGCCACACCGGCGACGTCGCGGTCGACCACCACCGGCTGTGGCGCGAGGACGTCGGGCTCATGTCCGAACTGGGGCTCGGGGCCTACCGGTTCTCGGTGTCCTGGCCGCGCGTCCTGGCCGGCGGGACCGGCTTCTACGACGAACTCGTCGACGAGCTGCTCTCGCGCGGCATCCGGCCCTGCGTGACCCTCTACCACTGGGACCTCCCGCAGGAGCTGGAGGACGCCGGCGGCTGGCCCGAGCGGGAGACGGCCTATGCCTTCGCCCAGTACGCCGAGCAGGTCGCGGACGCGCTCGCCGACCGCGTGGAGCTCTGGACCACCCTCAACGAGCCCTGGTGCAGCGCCTTCCTCGGCTACGCCTCCGGCGTGCACGCCCCCGGCCGCACCTCCCCCGCCGACTCACTGCGCGCGGCCCACCACCTGAACCTGGCCCACGGCCTGGCCGCGGCGGCCCTGCCGGCCAGGACCCGGGTGGGCATCGCGCTCAACCCCAGCGCGGTACGTCCGCTGACCGGCTCGGCGGCCGACCTGGACGCCGCTCGCCGCATCGACGCACTGGCCAACCGGATCTTCACCGGGCCGCTGCTGAACGGCGCCTATCCGCAGGACCTGCTCGCGGACACCGCGTCCCTGACGGACTGGTCGTTCGTCCGCACCGGCGACGAGGCGCTGATCCGCCAGCCGCTGGACTTCCTCGGCGTGAACTACTACACGCCTGCGGTGGTGTCGGCGGCCCCGGACGGGAACGGCCCGCGCGCCGACGGCCACGGCGCCGCGTCCCACTCCCCCTGGCCCGCCGCGGACACGGTGGCCTTCCACCAGCCGCCCGGGGAACAGACCGACATGGGCTGGTCGATCGACCCGACCGGCCTGTACGACCTGCTGATGCGCTTCACCCGCGAGGCGCCCGGCCTGCCGCTGATGGTCACCGAGAACGGCGCGGCCTACGCCCCGGACCTGCACGACCCGGAGCGGATCGCCTACCTGCAGGCCCACCTCGCCACCGTCCACCGCGCGCTGACGGACGGCGCCCCGGTGGAGGGCTACTTCCTCTGGTCGCTGCTGGACAACTTCGAGTGGTCCTACGGGTACAGCAAGCGCTTCGGCATCGTGCACGTCGACTACGACACCCAGGTCCGCACGCCGCGTTCCAGCGCCCACTGGTACGCCCGCCTGGCCCGGAAGGGAGTCATGTAGCCGGCCTGCCGGGGAACTCACGCGAAGACGTCGGCGTGGTCCTCGGCCCAGGTCCTGAAAGTACGGGCCGGGTGGCCGGTGAGCTGCTCGACAGCGCCCGTGATCTCGACCGGGAGACCGTCCGTGGACGCCCAGTACTCCAGGAGCGCGTCGGCGTAGGGGCCGGGAACGTAGCCGTCGACCTCGGCCTTCCACTCCTCGGCCGACACGGCCTCGAAGGGTATGGACCGGCCGAGGACGTCGCCCAGTATCGAGAGCTGGGCCGCGAAGGTCAGCGCCTGCGGGCCGGTCAGCGTGTACGCGCGGCCGGCCAGGGCCGGATCGGTGAGGACCGCGAAGGCCGCCTCGGCGAGGTCGGCCTCGTGCACGGGGTCGCCGTAGGCGCCGGGGTAGGGCAGGCGGACCGGCCGGCCCGACCTCAGCGACCAGGCCCAGCCCCGGGCGTTGCTCGCGAAGGACCCCGGCCGCAGCAGGGTGGTGCGCAGCGGGGAGGCCGAGAGGGTCTGCTCGACCACGAGGTGAGAGGCCGACAGCGGGCTGTCGGCGGCGTCCGGGGCGAGCACCGAGGAGGAGGACAGGAGCACGACGTGCTCCACTCCGGCGGCCACGGCCTCCTTCACGAAGGCCTCGATGCCGGACGCCTCCGCATAGAGGAACACGGAGCGGATACCGGCGAGGGCGTCGGGATGCGTCGCCGGATCGCC
This sequence comes from Streptomyces sp. NRRL S-378, assembly GCF_000720645.1. Taxonomy (NCBI): domain Bacteria; kingdom Bacillati; phylum Actinomycetota; class Actinomycetes; order Kitasatosporales; family Streptomycetaceae; genus Streptomyces; species Streptomyces sp. NRRL S-378. The sequence goes on along the minus strand of NZ_JOBX01000006.1, from coordinate 23,791 downwards.
GAGGTCGCAGTGGACGGCATCGGGGGTGCCCCGCTCGCGGGAGCCGAGGCGGTACGGAATGCCGCGGGCCGCGAGGAGGTCGACGAGGCCGCGGGCGACGGCGCCGCGGGCGCCGGTCACGAGAATGGACATGGCTGGTCCTCATTGGGGAGTGGTGTGGAGGGACTGACGCTAGGATGACCATGCGACACAGATTCTGCACTACACATCCTCTGCGTCACACAGATAAATTTGGAGCACGGAGAATCCGATGTCAACCGATTCCCCTCGTACGGGTGATGAGTGGAGCCGCGCCGAGCTCCTCGCACGCATCGTCACCGAGAGCCAGCGGCACTACGCCGACTACTCCCTCTTCAACCAGGCCATGGCCGACTCGGTCGGCCTGCACCCCACCGACATGCAGTGCGTCGCGCTCCTCGACATGGAGTCCGGCCCCGTCAGCACCGGTGACATCGCCCGCCTCACCGGCCTGACCTCCGGCTCGGCCACCCGCCTCGTCGACCGGCTGGTCAAGGCGGGCATCGTCGAACGGCAGGCCGACCCGAACGACCGCCGCCGCTCCCTCGTCTCCCTCTCCCCCGAGGCCCGCGAGCGCATCGGTGCGGCGTGGGACACCCCGGGCCGCGCCTTCGGGGCGGTGCTGGAGAGCTACTCCGACTCCGAACTCGCCGTCATCGCCGACTACCTGCACCGCGCCGCCGAGGTGGGGCGGGCCCAGGCCCAGCGGCTGACCTCGGGCGAACCGGGCTGACCTACCGCGGAAGGGCTTCCGAAGGGGCCCCTTGCCCTTCCGGCACTACGGTCCGGGGCAACGGGCAACGGCGCGCGCCGGAGAACCGGGAGGGCCGGCGTGCGGTCGGAGGTCGTCCGTGCCCCAGCCCATGCCCGCCCCCGTACCCGCGCCCGCACCCGCACCCGCGCCCGTACCCACGCCCGCGGCCCCCGCGCCCGACCCGGAGGCGGATCGCCTTGGGGGCCACTGCGCCGACGAAGCCCGAGGACCCCGTCGGCGGCGGCCGACGGGGTCCTCCGTGACCGGAGACCGGGCGGCCCTACGGCGAGGACTGCATCGCGGACAGGCCCTTCGCCAGGTCCTCGGCGTTCATGACGGGGGCGACCTCGACCTCGGCGTTGAACTCCAGGAACAGGTCCTCCATCAGGGACGGCATCAGTGAGCTGTCCTGGAGGTCGAAGACGATCCAGCAGGAGCGCACGCCCTCGTGCAGGCCGAAGTAGGCCGCCTCCGGCTTGACCCGCTCCATCAGTGTCCGGATGACCTGTGGCAGGCCGCCTGTCCGGATGGCCTCGTTGGTGGCAGCCGTGTCCATGTGCGCCCTGAGCATGACCCTCATGCGTTGCTCCTTCCCTCAGGGCCACCCTCGGCGCGGGCCAGGGGCGCGGCAACATTTGCGCCCCCGTCCGGGCCGGGCCGTCAGGCGCCCTGGACGTGGAAGTTGAAGTCCGTGTGCCCGAGCGCGCTCATCAGGCGGAGCCAGAGCGGGAGCAGCATCTCCGTGCCCCGGGCCGTCTCGATGCCGCCGAGGTCGAGGACGCTCTCCGGCGGCCATCCGAAGGAGTGCAGCAGCTCGCGCACCACCTTCTTGGCTTCCGCGTCCTCGCCCGAGACGAAGACGTGGTGCTCGCCGGCGACCCGGCCCGGCTCGACCATGATCTGGCAGTTCATCGTGTTCAGCGTCTTGACCACCCGCAGCCCCGGGAACGTCCGCTGGATCAGCTCGCCCAGGCTGTCGTCGTCCACCGGGTCCAGGCCCGGCGGGAAGCCGGCCGAGAAGTCCAGCGGGTTCGCGATGTCGATGAGGACCTTGCCGTCCAGGTGTGCGGCGTCCGCCTCCGTCAGCGCGGCGATGCTGACCTGCCCGCCGGTGGCGTTGACCAGGACCTCGCCGTCCCGCGCCGCCTCGGCGAAGCCCACCAGGGACACACCCGGGTGGACCTCCTGCCAGTCCGCGTACTCGGGCCGGCCCAGAGTGGCGCCGGGGTCCCGGGTCCCGATGACGACCTGGTGGCCCAGGGACTCGAGCCGGGCGGCCACCGTACGGCCGACGATCCCGGTGCCGAGGACTGCGTAGCGCATCCGTGCTTCCTTCCGGTCGGTGCGAAGGGGCCGGGCGGGCCCGCCCGGCCGTGGCTCAGTCCAGGAGCCCGGCGTCGTGGAAGAAGCGGTACCTGTTCGGGGCGTCCGGCAGGAACCAGTGGAAGCCCTCGTCCAGGAAGACCGCCACCATGCTCACGGCGATGACGAGGCCCAGGAACCACAGCGCGAACAGCCCCACCGCTCGCAGCGGCCCCGGCCCGGTCGCAGGTACGCCGCGGTCCGCCGTCGTGTGCGAGCAGGCCAGGAGAACGCCGATGACGACCACCGAGGCCTGGAAGAGGATCAGGGCCCACACGTACAGGTGCAGGCCGAACACCTCGCCCCCGTACCCCTTGGCACCCGGCAGGATGTGCAGCGTCGTCTGCCGCCAGGCCGCGAAGGAGCCCCCGGTCGCCGCGACCAGCGCCAGGCCCCAGCCCGTCATGTAGTGGCGGCCCGTCACCGAGCCGCGCAGCAGCGCCGTACGGATGATGTACGCCGCGCCCAGCGCCGCCAGCAGCATGAACATCCGCTGCACGACGCACAGCGGACACGGGTGCTCCCCCCGCGCGAACTGCTGGAGGAGGCCGCCGGACACCACGCCCGCCCAGCCGACGGCGAAGAGGCAGGCGAACCAGTACTGGACCTTGCCCGGCTGCGCGGCCTCGGGCGTGCTCTCCGGCAGGAGGCTCTCGATCGTGGCCATGGTCACCAGCTCAGGGTCAGGGCCAGGCCGCCGGTGACGTGGTGTGCCATCAGCAGGGTGACGGCGATGAGCATGACCCACCACGCCCCGAGCACGACCATCCGGGACGTCTCCCGGTACATGGCGATCAGCGTGGCGAGGAGCCCGCCGAAGATGAGGGTGTCCATGCCGCGGACCGTACCGAGACGAGGACATCCCGCCTGCTAGGCGCGCCCCCGGTCACGGCGTGGCGCGCCCCCGGTTACGTCGGTTGCCGCGTCGGCCGCGGCCCGACCGCCCCGCGCCCGGGCCGCCCGTGCTCCGCCCGTCCAGGCCGATCCACACGCGGACCTCGGTGCCGCCGAGCACCGAACGCCCCAGTCGGACGTCGCCGCCGGTCGACTCCGCGACCCGGCGCACGATGTCCAGGCCGAGGCCCGTGGACCCGTCCCGGCCGCCGTCGTTGCCGCGGCGCAGCGCCGCGTCCGGGTCGGAGATGCCGGGGCCGGCGTCCGAGACGAGCACGATCACCGCGTCGCCCGCGTCGTGGACGTCCACCGCGAAGGGGGTGCCCTCGGGGGTGTGCCGGAAGACGTTGCCCAGCATGGCGTCGAGGGCCGCGGCGAGTTCGGGCCGCGCCACGGGAATCCGCACGGTGCGGTCCACGCCCGCCAGCCGGACCTCGCGGCCCTCGTCCTCCGCGAGCGCCGACCAGAAGTCCATCCGGTCGCGGATCACCTCGGAGGCGTCGCAGCCCGCTCCCGCTCCCGCCCCGGCCAGACCGGCGGCCGGGCGCTGTTCCCGGGCCGTACGGATGATGGTGTCGACCTCGCGCTCCAGCTGCTCCACCGCCGCCCGGGTCTGCTCGGCGGCGGGGCCGTCCCCGAGGGAGGCGGTGTTGAGCCGGAGCACGGTCAGCGGGGTGCGCAGCCGGTGCGACAGGTCGGCGGCCAGTTCCCGCTCGTTGGCGAGGAGCTCGACCACCTGGTCGGCCATGGCGTTGAACGCGACCGCCGCCGAGCGCAGTTCCTTGGGCCCGGCCTCCGGTACGCGGGCCCCGAGCCGCCCCTCGCCCAGCTGGTGCGCGGCGTCCGCGAGCCGTTCGGCCGGCCGGACCAGCCGGGCGCCGAGCCGGTCGGCGACCGCGACCGAGCCGACGATCAGGGCCAGTCCGACGCCCGCGAGCACCAGCCAGGCGGTCGCGACGCCGTTGCTGACCTCGCTCTCCGGTACGAAGATCTCCACCACGGCGATGTCGCCGGATCCCAGCGCGATCGGCTGGAGCAGCGCCGAACCGCCGCCCGTCAGCGAGGCCGTGGTGGCGCGCCCCATCCGGCGGGTCTCCGCGACGGCGCGTTCCCCGGCCCGGCCCTCGCCGATGCTCACCGGCGCGCCGCCGCCGACCGCGGGCACGTGGACGGCCATCCGCTGCGCGGCGCCCATCTGCGTGGACTCCACGGCCTTGCTCAGCTGCCCCGAGTCGGTGGTGATGGACAACGTCGGCCCGATGGTGGCTGCCTGCCGTTCGGCGTTGGAGAAGGCCCGGTCACTGGCCATCTCCTGGACGACGAGCCCGAGCGGTACGGCGAAGGCCACGACCACCATGGCCGTGACCGCGAGGCACACCTTGACCAGGGCCCATCTCATCGCTGCATCACTGCGGCGGCTCCAGCTTCACGCCGACCCCGCGCAGCGTGTGCAGGTACCGGGGCCGGGCGGCGGTCTCGCCGAGTTTGCGGCGCAGCCAGGACAGGTGGACGTCGATGGTCTGGTCGTCGCCGTACGACTGCTGCCAGACCTCGGCGAGCAGTTCACGCCGGGCCACGACGACTCCGGGGCGCCCGGCGAGGAAGGCCAGCAGGTCGAACTCCCGGCGGGTGAGGTCCAGTACCGCCCCGTCGAGTTCGGCCTGGCGGCGCAGCGGGTCGATGGCGAGGCCGCCGACGCGCAGGACGCGCGAGGGCGGTTCGGCTCCGGCGGCGGCCCGGGCGCGGCGCAGGACGGCGGCCATCCGGGCGGAGAGGTGTTCGACGGAGAAAGGTTTGGTCAGGTAGTCGTCGGCGCCGTCGTTGAGCAGCCGGACGATCTCGGCCTCGTCGTCGCGCGCGGTGGCGATGATCACGGGCACGTCGGTGATGCCGCGCAGCATCTTGAGCGCCTCCGACCCGTCCAGGTCGGGCAGGCCGAGGTCGAGGATGACCACGTCGAAGCGGTGGTGCGCGACCTCGCGCAGTGCCTCCAGGGCCGTGCCGACGCTCCGCACGGTGTGCGAGGCCTCCGTCAGGTGCCGGATGAGGGCGGAACGTACGAACTGGTCGTCCTCGACCACGAGCACACTTGCCATGGGCGGCACCGTAGTCCATCCGGGCGACTGCACGGGGTGTCGGGCCACTCTTGTGACGCGTGGTGCAGTATGTGCCTTGATGCGAAGAGGACTTGTGCATGCCATGGCGTGGATGCTCGCGACCGGGGCGGCGGTGACGCTGTGCTGGTGGGGCGTCCACACCGTCATGTCGGGCACGGCCTACGACCGGCCGCTCGCGGTGCCCCTGGCCGGCCAGCCGCTGTCCTCCTCGACCGGGAGCGCGCAGCCCTCGGGCTCGCCGTCGCAGTCCCCGTCCGCCTCGGCCTCGGCCTCGCAGTCGCCCGGCCCGACCACGTCGCCGACCCCGGACGCCTCGCCCGGCAAGCCGTCGCAGACTACTGCGTCCTCCTCGCGCGGGCCGCAGCAGTCGGACGGCCAGGACTCGGGGAAGGTGCAGGCCTATCCGGTCTCCGGCGGCCGGGTCGTCTTCTCCCTCGGCGCCTCCTCGGCCGAACTGGTCACGGCGACACCGGCGGCGGGCTGGCGGATGCAGGTGTGGAAGCAGGACTTCTGGATCCGGGTCACCTTCACCCGGGACGGCCGCGAGGTGTCGGTGTTCTGCACCTGGCACGACCACCCGCCGATGGTGGAGATCGTCGACCCCTGAGGCGACCCGCCGGTTACCGGAACACGGCGGGCGGCGGCTGGGGCGAGGCCACCGCGGAGGCATCGGCGACCGGGGCCGCGCCGCCCGCGAAGTCGGCCAGCGCCCGGCCGTGCTCGACGCGGCCCGGATGCGGGTCGCTCGCGACCCGGCGGGTGAACTCCGCGACGGGCAGTTCCCGGTCGGCGGCCACCAGTACCGCATTGCCGAAACGTTTCCCTCGCCACACCACCGGGTCAGCGGCCAGCGCCAGCTCCGTGAACCGGGACGCCGCCGTCGCGATCTGGCCGCGCAGATGGGTCAGCGGCGGCCCGTCCGCGAGGTTCGCCACGTACCACCCGGTGGGTGCCAGGGCCCGGCGTACGTCGTCCAGGAACTCCGTGCTGGTCAGGTGCGCCGGAGTGCGCGCCCCGCTGAACACGTCAGCGATCACCAGGTCCGCCCAGCCGTCCGGCACCTTCGCCAGACCGGCCCGCGCGTCGACCGCCCGCACCCGGACCCGTGCCTGGGGGTCCAGCGGCAGGTGCTCCCGTACGAAGGCGACCAGGGCGGCGTCGATCTCCACGACCTGCTGGGAGGAACGGGGGCGGGACGCCGCGGTGTACCGGGCGAGGGTGAAGGCGCCGCCGCCCAGGTGCACCACGTTCAGGGGCCGCCGGGCCGGCGCGGCGAGATCGATGAGGTGACCGATCCGCCGCTGGTAGGAGAAGTCCAGGTACGCGGGATCGGCCAGGTCCACATGCGACTGCGGGGCACCGTCGATCAGCAGGGTCCAGGCGCCCGGCCGCTCCCGGTCCGGCTCCAGCTCCGCCAGGCCGCCGTCCACCTGCCCGACGACCGCCTCCGCGCCGCCGCGCCCGCGCTTGCTCTTGTTCCTGTCCTTGCCTGCCACCACCCCATTGTGCGGGCGGCCGGCCCGGGAGCGGTCAGCGGCAGTTGTCCGCGGCCTCGATCAGCCGGGCCGCCTCACCGAGCGCCGCACGCAGCACCTCGGGGTCGGTGACCGGCCCGACGGCCTCCGGCGGGAGCAGCCAGCCCGTGGCGCCCGCGGTGGGCGAGACGGCGTCGCCGAAGCGCATCCCCCGCCCGTTGGTCTGCGTACACGCGCTGCCCGGGAGGTCCCAGGCGTCGGCGGTGCCGGGCGGTACGAGGAAGCCGAGGGTGTCACCGGACCCGTCGTGCAGGACGGGCCCCACCGGGCCGGACCGGCCGGCCGCCCTGCGGATGATGTCCACCGCCTCCAGGCCCTGCCGCGCGGGCACGGTCACCAGGTCCGGGGCCGCGACACCGGGCTCGGGCGCGGTGTTCGTTCCAGTGCTCTCCATGCCGGCCTCCACCAAGGGGAACCCCTCCTCGATCCGTATCCGCATGGGTTCAACGCACGGGAACGTCAACGGGTGCGGCACCAAGACGCCGCAAAGGATGGCAGTTCATGGCGGATCACGGGTGAGATATCCGTTTTGTAGCTAAACATCGCGTGAACACCCCGTCGCTGGGGGTACGTTCATGCGCGCCGGACCCCACTGCACCAGCCGGCGCTGCGCTCCTCGCCAGAGAGGTCACGTCCATGGCGGCGTTCCCCCACTCACCCAACTCCACGTTCAGGCGGCTGCGCGGGCAGCTCTCCCCCGCCGAATTCGCGGCCCTGGTACGCAGGGCGGCGAAGGAGATCGGAGAAACGGTTTCCTGCGACGCGCGCTACATCGGCCGGGTCGAGTCCGGCGAGATCCGCTGCCCCAACTACGCCTACGAGCGGGTCTTCCTCCACATGTTCCCCGGCCGCACCCTGGCCGACCTGGGCTTCTCCCCCCGCGAGGCCGTCCGCGGCCGCTCGGCGCAGCGCGGCCCGCACCCGGTCCCCCGTTCCCCTTCCAGTGCCAAGGAGAGCGACGTGCTGCGTCGCGCGTTCATGGCGGGCGGCTCCGCGACCGTGGCGGCCGCGACGCTCAGCCTCACCCTGCTCGGCGACACCCGCCGACTGCCCACGCGCGCCGGCGAGTCCGAGGCCGCCGCCGTCGAGGACGCCGTACGCCGGATCCGGCTGCTCGACGACCGGCACGGGGCGGACGCCCTCTACCGCAGGGCCTCCGAACCCCTGCGCACCGCCTACGCCCTGCTCGACGCCGGGGCGACGCGCCAGTCCACGGAGGACAGGCTGCACTCGGGCGCCGGCGAACTGGCCGTCTCCGTCGGCTGGCTGGCCCACGACTCCGGCCGTTTCGACGACGCCCGCTCGCACTACGCGGAGGCGTTGGCCACGGCCCGGGTGGCACGGGACGCGGGCCTGGAGGCCCACGCCTTCAGCAACATGTCCTTCCTGGCCCGGGACACCGGTCGCGCGCGCGAGGCCGTACGGGCGGCCCAGGCGGGCCGGCGCGCCGCCTCCTCCCTCGGCTCACCCCGGCTGCTGTCACTGCTCGCGCTGCGGGAGGCCGGCGGGTGGGCGGGGCTCGACGACCGCAAGGCCTGCGAGGAGTCGCTGGCGCGGGCCCACCGGGAGTTCTCGCGGGGGCCCGCGGAGGCCGACCCCGAGTGGATGTCCTTCTTCGGCGAGGCCGAGCTGGAGTCGCTGGAGGCGCGGTGCTGGTCGGCGCTCGGCGAGCACGCCCGCGCCGCGCGGCACGCGCGGCGGGCCGCCGACCTCCAGGATCCGCACTTCGCCCGGAACGTGGCCCTCTACACCGCCGAGCTGGCCGGTGACCTGGCCCGGGCCGACGCCCCCGACGAGGCGGCGTGGGCGGGCGGGCGGGTGCTGGACCTGCTGGCCGAGGTCCAGTCGACGCGGGTCCGGTCGATGCTCGCGGAAACGGCCGCGACCCTCGTCCCCCACCAGCGGTCCCCCCGCGTGAACACGTTCCTGACCCGCCACGCCACGGCCTGACCCTCGGCTCCCGCCGGGGCAGCCACTGTTCCGGCGGACCGGTGGTACCCCTGGGCTCCCGCCGGGGGCGGCCATGGTTGCGGCGGGGCGGGGGTGCCCTGCGGCTCCCGCCGAGGGTGGCCACGGTTCCAGCTGGGCGGTGGTGCCCTGCGGCTCCCGCCGGGGGTGGCCATGGTTGCGGCTGGGCAGTGGTGTCCTGCGGCTCCCGCCGGGGGTGGCCATGGTTGCGGCGGGGCGGGGGTGTCCTGCGGCTCCCGCCGAGGGCGGCCATGGTTCCAGTGGGCGGGCGTGCCCTGCGGCTCCCGCCGAGGGCGGCCATGGTTCCAGTGGGCGGGCGTGCCCTGCGGCTCCCGCCGGGGGCGGCCATGGTTGCGGCTGGGCGGGGTGATGCGGTGTGGGGCGGTGCCCCGGCGGAATGTCTCCTCGGCTCGGCGCGTGCGGCCTTGTCGTGGGCAGGCGGGTTGGGTTGCGCGCTCGTGAGGCGCGACCGGGGCCGTCTGGCCGGGCCGGGGCAGCACGCGCCGAGCCGAGGAGATACCCCTGCCCGGCACCCCGACCCGGCTCCACCGCGCCCGTACCCCGGCCCCGCCGCACACTCCGGCCGGACCACCGCAAAGCAACCCCGCAGGGGCACCGCACCATTCAAGCCCCGCCGGCGATTGAGGCGCGGGTCCGGGCAGCGCCCGGCAGGCGGCCCGGCACCCGACCCGGCTCCACCGCGCCCGGACCCCGGCCCCGCAGCACATCCCGGACCCCGCGAAGCCCGCCGAGCAGCCCCGCAGGGGACCCGCGGCAGGGGTAGGGGTCAGAGGAGGCGGCCCGTGAGGAGGCCGCGGAGGGTGTGGGTGGCCACCAGCAGCCAGGCGGTCAGCAGGGCGAGGAAGAGGGCCGCGGCGAGCCAGCCGAGGGCGGTGAGCCCGGTGTGGCGGGCCAGGCCGGCGGCGCCGGTGACGCAGGTGCCGACGGGGAAGGTCAGCGCCCACCAGGTCATCGCGAAGCCCATGCCCTCCCGGGCCGCCCGCACCAGCAGGCACACGGCGAGCGCCAGCCACAGCAGGGCGAACCCCATCACGGGCACCCCGTAGACGACCGCGAAGGCGCCGAGCGCGCCGGCGTAGGGGGCGCCGATCGACTGGGGGGCCATGTCGGCGAGCTGGTTAACGGCGGTGGTGGACTGCCCGAGCGGACCGAGGACCAGGAACAGGGTCGGGGTCAGGGCCAGGGGCAGCGGGCCGCCCACGATCAGCCGGCCGAAGATCAGGGGGAGCATCAGCAGGGTGGCGAGCAGGCTGATCCCGAACATGGCGTAGCAGGCGAGCAGCATGGCCTCGCGGGGCTGGCCGGGGGCCAGGTGGGGTATCAGCAGCGGGCCGAGGGCGGCGGAGACCATGGGGGCGACGAGGGGCAGCAGCCACACGGGGGTGGCCTGCTTCGGCTCGACCTTGTGGCGCACCACCATCAGGTAGGGCACGGCCACGGCCGCGACCAGGCCGATCGCGGTGCCCGCGGTGAAGAGCACGGCGTCCACGGCCACGGCGGCGCCGGTCCCGATGAGGTCCTTGCCGACGATGAGGGTGCCGCCGCCGACGGCCAGCAGCGCCATCGAGAGGCAGCCGTAGAAGGGGGCGACGGCGGGGTCGAGCAGGTGGGCGCGGGCCTGGTCGCGGTGGTGGAGCCAGTGCCCGGCGCGGGCGGCGAGCAGGACGGCGAGGGCGAGGGCGGACAGCGCCCAGACGAGCTGGCAGGCCACGCGCTGGCCGGGGAGCTGGTAGGGGAGGGTCGCGCCGGCGTTGGCGACGATCGCGGTGCCCATGACGGAGGCGTACCAGTTGGGGCCGAGGTGACGCAGCGCCGGTGCCTTGTGGGCGGTGGGCGCGGGTTCGGTGAGGGTGCGGGGTCGCACGAGGGTGGTGGCCATGGGTCCAGCGTCACGCCGGGGCGGGCCGAACGGCAGGGATCATCTGTCTATAAGGCCATAAACTGATGTTATGGGTGAGGAGAACGTGGTTCCGCTGGCGCACCGCGTACCGGACCTGGGCGCGCTGGAGCTGCTGCTGGCGGTGGCCCGTGTCGGGAGCCTGAGCGGTGCCGCCCGGCGGCTGGGCATCACCCAGCCCGCGGCGAGCAGCCGGATCCGGGCGATGGAGACCCGGCTCGGTGTGGCGCTGGTGGACCGGTCCCCGCGGGGGTCGACGCTGACGGCCGAGGGTGCGCTGGTCACCGACTGGGCCCGGCGGGTGGTGGAGGCGGCGGAGGCCTTCGACGCGGGGGCGCAGGCGCTGCGGGGGCGGCGGGACTCGCGGCTGCGGGTGGCGGCCAGCATGACCATCGCCGAGTACCTGTTGCCGGGGTGGCTCATCGCGCTGCGCGGGCAGCGGCCGGACACGGCGGTCTCCCTGCACGCGGGCAATTCGGCGGTGGTCGTGCAGCGGGTGCTCACGCACGAGGCCGACCTGGGCTTCGTGGAGGGGCTGTCGGTGCCCGAGGGGCTGGACTCGGCGGTGATCGCGCAGGACCGTCTGGTCGTGGCGGTGGCGCCGGTCCATCCGTGGGCGCGGCGTTCGCGGGGGGTGGAGGCCGCGGAGCTGGCCGCGACGCCGCTGATCCTGCGGGAGCGGGGATCGGGCACGCGCCAGGTGCTGGACGCGGCGCTCGCCGGGCACGGCGGGCTGGCCGCGCCGCTGCTGGAGCTGGCGTCGACGACGGCGGTGAAGGCGGCCGCGCTGGGCGGCGCGGGGCCGTGCGTGCTGTCGGAGCTGGCGGTGGTGGACGAGCTGGCGGCGCGCCGCCTGGTGGAGGTGCCGGTGACGGGCGCCGAGCTCGGCCGGGCCCTGCGGGCGGTCTGGCCGGCGGGCGCCCGCCCGGCGGGCCCGGCCCGGGACCTGCTGTCCCTGACCCGCGGCACCCCTTAGGAGAGGGGCCGGACCGTGAGGATCTGTTCGGCGTGGCCGACCGGGCCGTCGACGTCGTGCAGGACGCTGCTGGTGAGCCCCTGCCCCGAGGGGCCGAAGGTGACGGTGGTGTCCAGGCCGGTCCAGGGGCCGCGCGGCTGCCGGTGCAGATGGATGGTCAGGTCGAGGTTCGGGAACATCCACGCGGTGGGGTCCTGCTGGACCGCGACGCCGTTCGCGGTGTCCACGAGCGCGACGTACGAGGCGAGGGCGCTGCTCTCCTCGCCGGCGACCAGAGCGAGCGGCGAGGACACCCAGGCCGCCGTGCGGCCGCGGCGGGAGAGCGGCGTCCGGCGGACCTCGAGGGAGGAGACGTAACCGCCGTCCCATTCGTCGTCCATCGCCCAGGGAGCGAGTTCGCCGGGGGCGGGCATCGGCTCGTGCGGGCTGTCGGCGACGCCGGAGGTGTCCAGGGTGGCCAGCAGCCAGGCGCGGGCGCGGACCACCGTCCGGCCGCCGATGACCACCGTCGCTTCGAGGAGTTCGATGGTCCGGCCCGGGCGCAGGGTCTCGACGGTGATCTCGCACTCGTCGAGTGCGATGCGGCCGAGGATGTCGTAGCTGATCCGCGCGAGCGCCAGGGGCTCGGGCCGCTGCGCCAGGTGGCCGTCGACGGCGTGGACCACGAGGCCGGCGAGTGGGCTGAAGTGCTGCTCGTCGGTGTTCCACGCGCCGCCCGCGTGGGCCGTGGGCTTGTAGCGGTGCTCGCCCGTCCGCTCGTAGTAGCTCTCGCGTGCGACGGCGCCGGTGGTCACGGGACGGTCTCCTCGGACGGGCTGGAATGCGCGGGCGGACATGGGTGTATCGATCACGCATCGTAGGAGGCGGGGCCGGGTGCGTCACTGTGATCTGCAGGACAGCAGGGCGGGGGGCGTGCATCCGTCCGGGCGAGGGGGGAACGATTCGCCGCTGCACGGAGGATGACCTCGGGCGGACCTGCGGGACAGGTGGCTCCCGCGCGTACCCCCCTACGAGGAGAACCCCCCGATGCGTCTACGTCATGCCGCCCTCGCCGCTTTCGGCGCCTTCACGCTCCTGTTGACCGTCCCGGCCTCGGCTTCGGCCGCCACGGGAGAGTTCCAGTACACGGTCGTCAGCCTCGACGGCCGTCCGCTGCGGGTGGCCCTGGACGACCCGGAGAGCGGGGAGTGCATCGCGCTGCCGGAGGTCGCGGACCCCGAGGCCAGTTACCCCGCGCACTCGCCGCGCAACAGGACCACCTCCACGGCGACGGTGTTCACCGAACCGGACTGCTCCGGTGACTGGTTCACGCTGCGGCCGCTCACCGGCCACGGCTCGGCCCGCCTGCAGCTGCGGTCGGTCGTCTTCAGCTGAGCCGCGACGGGACGCCCGCCGGGCCGCCGCAACCGGCCCGGCAGGTCAGCCCGGGGCCCGGCCCGGGACAGCAGCCCGGGGCCCGGGACAGCAGCCCGGGCTCCGGGACGTCAGCCCGGGGCCCGGGACCGGGACTGGAGGGCCTTCGTCAGCAGGGAGCCCGCGACGATCAGGGCCACGCCCAGCCACCACATGTTGTCGAAGATCAGGACGGCGATGCCGATCGGTACGAGCAGGCCCGCGAGCGGCACCAGGAAGCCCGCCCACCGGGTGGGCTCGGGAGGCAGGCCGGCGGCTTCGCGGACCGCCCGGGCGCGGGCGACGTCCGGGTACCAGACGGTGAACTTCACCGCGGCGACGATCGCCAGGATCTGGATGATCCAGCCGGTCCAGACGTTGCTCGGGTTGTGCAGGACCAGGTCCCCGTACGCTCCGGCGGCGGCCGCGATCAGGAAGGCGATGCCCCACGCCCCCGTGATCATGTAGTTGGTGCGCAGGAAGCCGCGGGTGTGCCAGAGGGACGGATCGACCTGCTCGCGGGCGTACTGGAGGGTGAACGGCATCCGCACGGCCATCGAGCCGAAGGCGATCACCGCCAGCGCGATGTTGGCCACCTCACCCGCGTAGGTCTCCAGCCAGTTCAGCGTCCCGTCGTCGACGAGGGCCCCGATGACGGCCATCGACGCGAAGAAGACCACGTCGGCCAGTTCCAGCAGCTTCCAGGAGCTTCCGCGGTTGACCAGGTGGCCCAGTGCGATCAGGGCGACCGCCGCGGCCAGGGCCAGCCCGACGGCCAGTTCGAACCGTCCGGGGCCGACCAGCAGCGAGAAGATGATCCACGGCGCCATGCCCACGACCGGGTTGTCCAGGAACCCGGCCACCGGCCCCCTCGTCGTGCGGTGTGCGTCGGTGCTCACCCATCCAGCGTGCGCGCGTGCGGGGCCCGGGGCCATTCGGGCGGACGGGTCCGCCCCCGGACCCTTCCGCGGGGCGGGGCCGGGGGCGGGGGCGGCGGTCCGCCGTTCGCCGGTCAGGCCACCGGTACCGCGCTGCGTGCCGCGGCCGCCTCGATCAGGGACGCCATCACCCGGGTGTCCCCGTCCCGCTCCGGGTGCCACTGGACGCCCAGCACCCAGCGCGCCGGGTCGGGCAGTTCGATCGCCTCCACCGTGCCGTCGAGCGCGTGCGCCGAGACGACCAGGCCGCGGCCCAGGCGTTCGACCGCCTGGTGGTGGTAGGTCGGGACCTGCGCCTCCTCCGGGACCAGGTCCGCGTACCGGGTGCCCGGGACCGGGCGGACCGGGTGCCAGGACATGACGCCCGGGGTGTCGACGTGGCCGTCGATGTGCTGGATCAGCGTGCCGCCCAGGGCCACGTTCAGCGCCTGCATGCCCCGGCAGATGCCGAGCAGGGGCACGTCCGCCTCCAGCGCGGCGTCGATCAGGGCCAGCTCCCACTGGTCGCGGACCGTCGCGGGGGCACCCGTACGGGGGTCGCGCGCGGCGCCGTAGTGGACCGGGTCCACGTCCGGGCCGCCCGCGACGACCAGGCCGTCCACCCTGCTCAGCACCTCCGCCGCCGCACCGGGCTCGTCCGGCGGGAGCAGCACGGCCGCGCCGCCCGCCGCCTGGACGAGTTCGTGGTACCCGGTCGGTACGAGGGACGCCGGGAGGTCCCACACGCCGTAGCGGGTGGATTCCTCGACGTAGGTGGTGATGCCGATGAGCGGCCTGGGCACGTTCGATACCTCCGGAAGGGGCGGGACGGACGGTGACAGGGTTTCAGTCGCGGGCCAGTTCCGCCTCGGCTTTCGCGAGGGCCGCGAACTCCTCCTCGGGGGCCGAGGCCACGAGGTGGTGCCGACTGTAGATCGCGAAGTAGGCCAGGGCGACGGCGTACACGGCCAGGGCGATGAACGCCGCGTCCTTGTCCACGAGGAAGGTGGCGACCAGGGCCGAGAGGGCGAGGACGAAGGCCACCGAGGAGGTCAGGATGCCGCCCGGGGTGCGGTACGGGCGCTCCAGTTGCGGCTCCCGGCGGCGCAGCACGATGTGGGAGAGCGCCATCAGGGCGTAGGAGATGGTCGCGCCGAAGACCGCGATGTTGAGCATGCGGGCGCCGTTGCCGGTGGCCGCGGCCAGGGCGAAGCCGATCGCGCCGGGGATGATCAGGCCCAGGTACGGGGCCCTGCGCTTCGAGGTGAGCGAGAGGAAGCGGGGCAGGTAGCCGGCGCGCGAGAGGGCGAAGAGCTGGCGGGAGCCCGCGTAGATGAGGGAGAAGAAGGAGGCGACGAGGCCGGCCAGGCCCGCGTAGTTCACGAACCGGCTCAGCGCGGTCGGGCCGCCGTCCCCCTCCAGGGCGACGACCAGCGGATTGCCGGCCGTCCTGACGGCGTCGGCGCCCTGCGCGCCGGTCGCCGCGAAGAAGGTGATCAGGGCCAGCAGGGCGAGGATGCCCATGGAGATGGCCAGCGCCTTCGGCATGGAGCGGACCGGGTCCTTGGCCTCCTCGGCGGCCAGCGGTACGCCTTCCACACCGAGGAAGAACCACATGCCGAAGGGGAAGGCGGCCCAGATGCCGAGCACGCCCAGCGGCAGCCAGGAGTTCGAGCCGAAGGCGTTCGGGTCGACCGGGATGTCGTTCAGGCCGTCGGCGCTGAATTCCGTGAAGGCGCCCACCGCGAAGATCAGCAGCGCGGCGACGGCCACCGCGGTGACGACCAGGCTGAAGCGCAGGGCCTCGCCGACGCCCCACAGGTGCACACCGATGAAGATCACGAAGCAGCCGAGGTAGACGGGCCAGCTGGAGGTCAGGCCGAAGAGGCCGAGGGACTCCACGTAGTCGCCGATGAAGATGACGATCGCCGCCGGGGCCAGGATGTACTCGATGAGGATGGCGGTGCCGGTGAGGAAGCCGCCCCAGGGGCCCAGCGCGCGGCGGGCGAAGCCGTAGCCGCCGCCCGCCGTCGGCAGGATGGTGGACAGCTCGGCGAGGGAGAAGACCAGGCAGGCGTACATGGCGCCCATGAGGACGGTGGCGATGGCGAGACCACCGAAGCCGCCCTTGTCGAGACCGACGTTCCAGCCGGAGAAGTCCCCGGAGACGACGTAGGCGACCCCGAGTCCGGTCAGGAGCAGCCAGCCGGCGCTGCCGCGGCGCAGGCTGCGGCGCTCCAGGTAGTCGTCCGGGCCGTCGCCGCCGGCGGGTGTCGTGGTGGGTGCGGGCGCGGCTGTCAGCCGTGCCTCGATGTCGTCGGCCATCGTGCGCTCCTGCCTGGGGGCAATGGTTGTGGGGCGTACCTTTGTCCCAGTGGAGCGGAGCGCGCAAGACCTCTGCGTAAAACAGAAGTTACGAAAACCTCTCGGACACCCCCCGTCCCTCCGTCCCCGTCCGCCTCAGGCGAGGAATCCGCGCAGCAGCGCCGCCGTGCCGCAGCAGTGCTCGCGCATGGTCTCGCGCGCCCCGGCCGCGTCCCGTTCCAGCACCGACTCCACCAGCGCGGTGTGCTGTTGCTGCGAGTGCTCCAGGTTGCGGACCAGCAGCGGTATGCAGTCGAGCAGGTCGTTGACGGTGGCCCGGACGGCCGCGTACTGGGCGGTCAGGGTGGCGGACCCGGCGAGCTCGCACAGGGTGAGGTGGAAGAGCGTGTCCTGGCGGCGGTAGTCGGCGAGCGGGGCGTCGTGGGTGGCCCCCAGCGCGGCCAGCAGCCGTTCGGTGCCCTCCTCGGTCAGCCCCTGTGAGGCGCACAGCCCGGCCGCCCCCACCTCCAGCACCTCGCGGAAGCGCAGGACGTCCTCGATGTCCACGCCCGCCACCCGCCTGCGCAGCTCCTCCTCGGTGCCGCCGGCCGGGGTGTCGGGGCGGGGGAGTACGAACGTTCCGCCGTACCGCCCGCGCCGCGCCTCCACCAGCCCCTGGTCCTGCAGCACCTTCAGGACCTCGCGCAGGGTGACCCGGCTGATGCCCATCCGCTCCGCCAGCTCGCGCTCGGGCGGCAGCCGCTCGCCGCCGGGCACCAGGCCCAGGCGGACCACCTGGAGGATCTGCTCCAGCGCCTCCTCGAACCCGTTGCCCGCCCGCACCTGGCGCAGCACCGGGTTCAGGCGCCGGGCGGCGGCGCCTTCGCTCGCCGTATCGGTCATCTCGGCTCCTCCCCTTCCCAAGCAATGGTTCTATTCAATACCTTAGGCCTCCTCGGCTCACCGAAGGAGAGAATCCCGTGGTAGACCGCAAGCCGCCGCTCGCGTCCGAGGAGCTCCGCGTCCTCGTCGCCAGCGGTGAGATCGACACAGTGGTCCTGGCCTTCCCCGACATGCAGGGGCGGCTCCAGGGCAAGCGGTTCGCCGCACAGTTCTTCCTGGACGAGGTCCTCGCGCACGGCACCGAGGGCTGCAACTACCTCCTCGCCGTCGACACCGACATGAACACCGTCGACGGGTACGAGATGTCCTCCTGGGACCGGGGCTACGGCGACTTCGCCATGCACCCCGACACCGCCACCCTGCGCCGCATCCCCTGGAACCCCGGCAGCGCCTTCATCCTGGCCGACCTGGCCTGGAACGACGGCACCCCCGTCGTGGCCGCCCCCCGGCAGATCCTGCGCCGCCAGCTGGAACGCCTCGCCGGGCACGGATACACCGCGATGGTCGGCACCGAGCTGGAGTTCATGGTCTTCCAGGACACCTACGAACAGGCCTGGAACGCCAACTACCGCGGCCTGACCCCCGCCAACCAGTACAACATCGACTACTCGGTCCTGGGGACCGGCCGCATCGAACCCCTGCTGCGCCGGATCCGCAACGAGATGCAGACCGCCGGACTGACCGTCGAGTCGGCCAAGGGCGAGTGCAACCTCGGCCAGCACGAGATCGCCTTCCGCTACGACGAGGCGCTCACCACCTGCGACCAGCACTCGGTCTACAAGACCGGCGCCAAGGAGATCGCCGCCCAGGAAGGCGTCTCGCTCACCTTCATGGCCAAGTACGACGAGCGCGAGGGCAACTCCTGTCACATCCACCTCTCGCTCACCGACACCGACGGACGCAACGTGATGGCCCGGGAGGGCCACGAGGAACACGGCATGTCCCCCGTGATGCGGCACTTCCTCGCCGGCCAGCTCGCCGCGCTGCGCGACTTCTCCCTTCTCTACGCCCCGAACGTCAACTCGTACAAGCGTTTCCGGCCGGGATCCTTCGCACCGACCGCCGTCGCGTGGGGCCTCGACAACCGCACCTGCGCCCTGCGCGTCGTCGGCCACGGCCGGTCCATGCGCTTCGAGAACCGCCTCCCCGGCGGCGACGTCAACCCCTACCTCGCCGTCGCCGGCCTGGTCGCGGCCGGGCTCTACGGCATCGAGAACCGCCTGGAACTGCCGCCGATCTGCACCGGCAACGCCTACACCGGCGACTACGCCCACGTCCCCGCCACCCTGCGCGAGGCCGCCGAACTCTGGGAGAACAGCGAGATCGCCAAGGCCGCCTTCGGCCCCGAGGTCGTCGCCCACTACCGGAACATGGCCCGCGTGGAACTCGACGCCTACGACTCCGCGGTGACCGACTGGGAGCTGCGCCGCTCCTTCGAACGCCTGTAGCCCCGCACGCCACCGAACCGAAACTGTGAGGCACCACGTGTCCGATGCGCTGGCCCCTTCCCATCTGAGTGTGCTGAATCCGGCCACCGAGGAACTCGTCGCCGTCGTCCCGGCCGCCACACGGGACGACGTCGACGCCGCCGTCGCCCGGGCCGCCGCGGCCCAGCGGGCCTGGGCGGCGGCCGCCCCCGCCGACCGGGCCCGCCTGCTGCGCCGCTTCGCCGCGGTCGTCGACGGGCACATCGAGGAACTGGCCCTGCTGGAGGTCCGCGAAGCCGGCCACACCATCGGCAACGCCCGCTGGGAAGCCGGCAACGTACGCGACCTCCTCGACTTCGCCGCCGGGGGAGTGGAACGGCTCTCCGGCCGCCAGATCCCCGTCGCCGGCGGCATCGACGTCACCTTCCTCGAACCCCTCGGCGTCATCGGCGTGATCGCCCCGTGGAACTTCCCCATGCCGATCGCCGCCTGGGGCCTCGCCCCGGCACTGGCCGCCGGCAACGCCGTCATCCTCAAGCCCGCCGAGACCACCCCGCTCACCGCGCTGCGCCTCGCCGAACTCGCCCTCGAAGCCGGGATCCCCGAACACCTCTTCCAGGTGCTCCCCGGCCGCGGGGACACCGCCGGCGACGCACTCGTCGAACACCCGGGCGTGGCGAAGATCGTCTTCACCGGCTCCACGCGCGTCGGCAAGCAGATCATGGCCAAGTGCGCCGACCGGGTGAAGCGCGTCACCCTCGAACTCGGCGGCAAGAGCCCCAACATCGTCTTCGCCGACGCCGACCTGGAGGCCGCCGCGGCCGCCGCCCCCATGGCCTTCCTCGACAACACCGGCCAGGACTGCTGCGCCCGCACCCGGATCCTCGTCCAGCGCTCCGCCTACGACCGCTTCCTCGACCTCGTCGCCCCCGGCATCGCGGCCGTCGCCGTCGGCGACCCGCTCGACGAGAAGACGCAAGTAGGCCCGCTGATCTCCCGGACCCAGCTGGACCGTGTACGGTCCTTCGTCACCGACGACCTCACCGCCATCCGCGGTACCGCCCCCGAAGGCCCCGGCTTCTGGTACCCGCCGACCCTCGTGACGGACGTCGCCCCCACCGCGCCCGTCGCCGCCGAGGAGGTCTTCGGCCCCGTCGCCGTCGTCCTGCCCTTCGACGACGAGGAGGACGCCGTACGCCTGGCCAACGCCACCGAATACGGCCTCTCCGGCTCCCTGTGGACCCGCGACATCGGCCGCGCCCTGCGCGTCTCGCGCGCCGTCGCCGCCGGCAACCTGTCCGTCAACTCCCACAGCAGCGTCCGCTACTGGACCCCCTTCGGCGGCTACAAGCAGTCCGGACTCGGCCGCGAGCTCGGACCCGACGCCCTCACCGCTTTCACCGAGACCAAGAACGTCTTCATCAGCACGGAGGCCTGAACCACATGTCCGTAGAGCCCACCGAGATCATCTGCCGCCGCCTCGTCGGCCGCACCGCCGTCATCACGGGAGCCGGCAGCGGCATCGGCCTCGCCACCGCCCGCCGCCTCGCCTCCGAAGGCGCCAACGTCGTCTGCGCGGACATCGACGAGACGGCCGGCAAGGCCGCCGCCGAGGAGGTCGGGGGCCTCTTCGTCAAGGTCGACGTCACCGACAAGGAGGACGTCGACGCCCTCTTCAAGACTGCCTTCGACACCTACGGCTCCGTCGACATCGCCTTCAACAACGCGGGCATCTCGCCCCCGGACGACGACTCCATCCTCACCACCGAACTCGACGCCTGGCGCCGCGTCCAGGACGTCAACCTCACCTCCGTCTACCTCTGCTGCAAGGCGGCCCTGCCCTACATGCAGCGCCAGGGCCGCGGCTCCATCATCAACACCGCCTCCTTCGTCGCCATCATGGGCGCCGCCACCTCCCAGATCTCCTACACCGCCTCCAAGGGCGGCGTCCTCGCCATGTCCCGCGAGCTCGGCGTGCAGTTCGCCCGCGAGGGCATCCGCGTCAACGCCCTGTGCCCCGGGCCCGTCAACACCCCGCTCCTCCAGGAACTGTTCGCGAAGGACCCCGAGCGCGCCGCCCGCCGGCTCGTGCACATCCCGCTGGGCCGGTTCGCAGAGCCCACCGAGATCGCCGCCGCGGTCGCCTTCCTCGCCAGCGACGACTCCTCCTTCATCAACGCCACCGACTTCCTCGTCGACGGCGGCATCTCCGGCGCGTACGTCACGCCCCTCTAGGCACGCACCCCAGCACCCCCCACCCGACAGCCGGGCGTCAGCACGACGCCCGGCTGTCGTGCTCCACCGCCCGTGACGCCTTCACCGCCAAGGAGCGTTCACCCATGTCCCCACGCGCCACCACCCGCCGCCTCCAGGCGCTCGCCGCCGCCGCGATCACCGTCGCCGCCCTCGTCGCCGTCGCACCCACCGCGGAGGCCGCACACCCCGGAGCACCCTGTACCACCCCGCAGCTGAAGACCGGCTGGTACGGCGACAACCGGGCGCGCCTCCAGCAGCTCATCGAGCGGTACGGCCGCTGCAACCCGTACCGGCCCACCCGCACCCGACCCGTCGCCGTCTTCGACTGGGACAACACCGTCGTCAAGAACGACGTCGGCGACGCCACCGTGTTCTGGCTGCTCCGCAACTCCAGGATCCGCCTGCCCGCCCACGGCGACTGGAGCACCACCAGCCGCTTCCTCACCCCCGCCGCGGCCGACGCCCTCGCCGCCGCGTGCGGAGCCCTCACCCGCCCCGGCACCCCGCTGCCCACCGGAACCCCGGCCGGAGCCGGCTGCGCGGACGAGATCAACGCGGTCTACGGCACCGCCGCGACCCGCACCGGCGCCGCCGCCTTCACCGGCTGGGACCGCCGCACCATGGAACCCGGATACGCCTGGCTGGCCCAGCTCATGCAGGGCTGGACCGCCCGCGAGATCCGCGGCTTCGCCGCCGCCGCCCGCACCGAGAACCTCGCCGCGCCCATCGGCGCCACCCAGCAGGTCGGCACCGGCCGGGCCACCGGCTGGGTCCGCTACTACGACCAGCAGCGGGACTTGATCAACAGCCTCCGCAAGGCCGGCTTCGACGTCTGGATCAGCTCCGCCTCCCCGCAGCCGGTCGTCGAGGTCTGGGCCGAGGGCGTCGGTATCGATCCGGGCCGCGTCATCGGCATCCGCAACACCACGACCCGCGGCGGGGCGTACACCACCCACCTCCAGGGCTGCGGATCCGTCGAGGATGGCGCCGACACGATGATCACCTACATCGACGGCAAGCGCTGCTGGATCAACGAGGAGGTCTTCGGGGTGCGCGGGCCCGCCGCCGAGAGGATCCAGCCGGCCGCCCGCCGCCAGGTGTTCGCGGCGGGCGACTCCGACACCGACATCTCGTTCCTGCGGGACGCCACCGCCCTGCGGCTCGTCGTGAACCGGAACAAGAACGAACTGATGTGCCGGGCCTATGACGACAGCGACGGCAAGTGGATCGTGAACCCGATGTTCATCGAGCCGAAGACACAGCGGACCAGTCCCTACCCCTGCTCCACCACCGGCTACGTCGACCACGACGGCACGGCCGGCCCGGTCCGCCGCGGCGACGGCACCGTCATCCCGGACCAGACGGACACCGTGCACTAGAGGAAGGTGCGGCCCTCACCCC
Source organism: Streptomyces sp. NRRL S-378 (assembly GCF_000720645.1). Classification (NCBI taxonomy): domain Bacteria; kingdom Bacillati; phylum Actinomycetota; class Actinomycetes; order Kitasatosporales; family Streptomycetaceae; genus Streptomyces; species Streptomyces sp. NRRL S-378. Next base: position 1,649 of record NZ_JOBX01000006.1, on the reverse strand, counting down.
GGTACGTCGGCACGCCGGCCGTGACCCGGTCGCCGTCGACGAGGTGCAGGGTGTCGAACCGTTCGCACAGTTCCCCCGCCTTGGCATGGCGGAACCAGACCCGGTCGCCGATCAGCAGGTCGTCGGCCGGGCTCCCCAGCAGCGGGGTCTGCACCTCGCCGGCACCCTCCTGCGGGTCGTAGCGCAGCCCCTGCGGCAGGTACGGCACCGGCAGCCGGTCCGGGCCGGGCGCACCGGAAGCCGGATAGCCCCCGCCGAGCACCGTCACCACCCCGACACCGGGCCGGCGCACCACCGGCTGGGCGAACAGCGCCGCCGGACGCCCGCGGAAGGAGGTGTAGTTGTCGAAGAGCCGCGGCACGTACAGCCCCGACCCGGCGGCGATCTCCGTCACCGCGTCCTCGGCCGCGGTCTGCTGCACGCTGCCCGTACCGCCGCCGTTGACGAACTCCAGGTCCGGTACGACGGCCCGCACGGCCGCCACCACCTCGGCCCGCCGCGCCGCCAGCTCCCTGCGGGCCGCGCCCTGCATCAGCCGGATGGCCCGGGACCGCAGCGGGCGCCCCGCCAGCGCGTCCCCGACCCCGGCGACGTGGCCCTCGTACGCCATCAGCCCCACGACCCGGAACCCGGGCCGTGCGGCGACCGTACGGGCCAGCGCGGCCAGTTGCGCGGGCTCTCGCAACGGAGAGCGGCGCGCCCCCACCCGGATCCGGCCGCCCATCAGGTGCAGGGCGGTGTCCAGCTCCAGGCAGACCCGGATCTCCTCGGCGCCGCCGTCACGGGCCGCGTCGATCAGCTCCAGCTGCGCGGGGTCGTCCACCAGCACGGTGACGGCGCCGGCCAGCTTGGCGTCGCCGGCCAGCTCCGCGAAGCCGGCCCGGTCGGCCGAGGGGTACGCGAGGAGCACGTCCTCGAACCCGGACCGGGCCAGCCACAGCGACTCGGCGAGCGTGTACGACATGATCCCGGCGAACCCGGGCCGGGCCAGCACCCGTTCCAGCAGGGCGCGGCACCGGACCGACTTGCTGGCGACCCTGACCGGCTTGCCGCCGGCCCGCCGCACGAGATCGTCGGCGTTGGCGTCGAAGGCCTCGAGATCCACGATGGCCAGCGGCGCGTCCAGGTGCGCGGTCGCCCGGTCGTACCGGGCGCGGTCGGCGGCGGGGGAGTTCATGGGCGGCAGCTTGCCAGAGGTCTGTACCGGTGGGTAGGGGGCGGACGCCGAGCCTCAGGCGCCGACGGGCTGTCACCCCCGGGGCTCCGCCCGAGCCCCGAACGCCGGCGGGCCCGGGCACGGCCCAGCCCCCAGGCTCCGCCCCCGGACCCCGCTCCTCAATCGCCGGCGACCCGGACTCGGGCCCGGCGGGCCGGGGGAGTCGGGTGCGACTCAGCACCTGGGGCTCCGCCCTGGACCCCGCACCTCAATCGCCGGCGAGGCCGAAACGGACCCGGGGGGCTGAAACGATGCCCGGCGGAAAAGGAGCCGTCGGGGACAGGCTTCGCAGGGGCGGGTTGGGGACGGGGTGGGGTGTTGGCCGGGACGTAAAACGTGATGTGTTGGCGCGGTGAGAGCCCGTACGGGCAGGCCCGCCCGAGGCGCCATAAATCATGCAGTCCCGGACGACACCCCACCCCGGCCCCGGCAC